>NZ_JBEGDB010000578.1:0-1515 GCF_043638955.1 Bradyrhizobium sp. 31Argb
GCTCGTGGAGAGAACCCCTCACCCCATCGAGTTCGCTGCTGACCGCTGAGCTGCCCTCTCCCACAAGGGGCGAGGGCACATCAATTGGCAGCTCGAGGGCTGCGATGAATTCCGACCGACGCGGGCACCGCTCTTTCCCCTCATCCTGAGGAGCCGCGAAGCTCTCGAAGGATGAGGGCACCGGCGGGGCCCTATGGTTTCGAGACGCGCTTCGCGCTCCTCACCATGAGGGGTCTGGCAGCTTGCCCGTCACTTCGCCGGCTTGCGTTCGATCGGGTGGATGTCGATCGCGCGCAGGCGGCCGAGGCGCAGGACGTCCATGGCCAGCGTGCGGTCGATGCGGTCGCGGTCGAGTGCGCGGATCAGATCGTCGACGCCGTTGATGTCGACGCCGTCGAGCTTGATCACGACGTCGCCGGGCAAAAGCCCCGCCTTTGCCGCCGGGCTGTCCGGCTCGATCTGCGCGAGCAGCGCGCCCATCTTGTTCTCGACGCCGGCGAGCACCGCATGGCGCCTCGGGACCGGCGCGGTCTGGCCGGCGACGCCGATGAAGGCGCGGCGGACATAGCCGTGGCGGATGATCTCCGACAGCACGAACTGCGCGGTGTTGCTCGCGACCGCAAAGCAAATGCCCTGCGCGCCGTTGATGATCGCGGTGTTGATGCCGATCACCTGCGAATTCGACGACACCAGCGGGCCGCCGGAATTGCCGGGGTTGAGCGCGGCATCGGTCTGGATCACGTCCTCGATCGTGCGCCCGCTGACCGAGCGGATCGAGCGGCCCAGCGCCGACACCACGCCGGCCGTGACCGTCGATTCAAAGCCGAGCGGATTGCCGATCGCGACCACGAGTTGGCCGCGCCGGAGTTGCTTGGAGTCGCCGAGCGAGGCGTAAGGCAAATCGCGCGCGCCATCGGCCCGCAGCAATGCGAGATCGGTGTCGGGATCGACGCCGAGCACATGGGCGTCGGTGACGAAACCTTCGGTGTCGCGCAGGCGGATCTCCTTCGACGAGCCGACCACATGGCTGTTGGTCAGCACGAGACCGTCGGGCGAGATGACGATGCCGGAACCGAGCCCGCCACGCTCGCGCGGTGTTCGGACCTTCGGGCCGGTCTCGACGCGCACCACCGCGGGACCGACGCGTTCGGTCACGTCGATCACGGCGTTGGAATAGGCGTCGAGCAGCGCCCGGTCATTGCCCGGGGCAGCTTCAGTCGTTCGCGGCGACAGCGCGTCGCCGGCGTTATTTGGGGCAAAATCCAACATGGTGAGGTTCCTTCGGAGAACTCACATGGGGGCCGGGTTCCTCCTGCGCAAGGTACCCATGTTGGGCGCCGACCTGCCCAAATGGCTAGGGCGCCGGCGCTCTCCCCACTCGGCGGGACGTAGCCCGGGTGAAGCGCCAGCGTAACCCGGGACCGGTCGTCGCCGCGGATGTGAAGTGCACCCTTATCGTGAGACACGATAATCAGGGACAGGAGCCCGCCGCTTGAGGCGGCAGGGCGGGTTGAT
>NZ_JBEGDB010000579.1:0-1503 GCF_043638955.1 Bradyrhizobium sp. 31Argb
ATCCGAAAAAGCGCCCGGCATGCGAACCCCCGACGATCCATGATCGATATAGAATCATCAATCGCAGCCCCTGACGAGGGCTTTTTCAGCAGACTGCTAGCTGCACTCTGCTTCGATTAAGGCGCCAGCTAGATGGCTCTTCTGGCGCCAGCAAGGTTGCTCTCCTCAGAGGGGCCGCCTGATCGAGCGGCAGAGGCAATGGCGACGACCAAATTCATCAATGACGCCAACTCCGCATTACCGGCGGCAGCACGTGCCAGAACAAGCGTGGCGATCGCCGCTCGATTTTCAGGAGTCTGCATAGAAGTCGGTAGCGCTGCGACCGCTTCGTCAAAAATCCTTCCCAGGACCGTAAGGTCTTCCGGATCATAGACACCACTGTATTGCTGCAACATTCGGCTCCGTATCATTATCGCGCTAGGGCGGCCGCACGTCGCTAAGACGTTTGGCCAAAAGAAGACAGACCAACGACGTACGGCAATGAAGATGCTGTATGCGTTGAAGTGATGCCGTTGCGCAACACAGTCGCGCTTTGCTCTGTCCCGAACCCAGGTAGGCGATATCGGGCAAGCTTCTCTGAACAATTTGCGAGCACCGTTGCCTATGTGCAGCCGAAGCAACGAGGCGAGAAAGATGAACTCTCACATCCGAAGCACCGCTATGCTCACTCATGCCTGCAGGAAGCGCGGAGTCGTTGTGAGATCGACGCGGTCGCCGATGCTAATCCAAAAAACGATAGCCTCAACATTTCCTCAGCTTGGCTCGCATATCTGAATGTCCATCGCAAAGCGATGGCTGCTCTTTTGATTCCGTTTACAACGGATCGCAGCACCGTTACGAGAATGGCGAGAGGGCACCAATCTACCAGCGGCGGCGCTGCTCGACCTTCTCGCGCATGGTATACCAAATGATGGATACTCAGGCGGGCAATGTTCTTCCGAATTTCTGCAGCAATGAAGATGCTCATTGCGGATCGGCGATAAGGTGGTGCTCTGAGCGGCGGCGGAGCGCGCGACGGGCTGCGCGCACAAGGCAAATGGCTGGCCTCGATCAGGAAAGCCCTTGGTTTACATCGCACATGTTTGCCGTCTTGCTCGAAGCGGACCGCTGCCGGCGCGGGCACTGTAGTCAGGAAGCACTCTCACGAGGGATGGCGTTCATGCCTCTTGTAGAGGCGCTCGTCAAGAGGTTGCGGGGCAGAGAGCGGTGTGAGGACCAGGGTCAGGCGGCTCTCATGAAATGCGCGCAGACGAAGTTCGAGCAAGAGGTAGGCATTCGAGCCGAGTTCATGCCGGAGCCGCCAGCGAAGACCTTGCAGCATACTTTCCGAGACTGCACCCGCGATGAAGGAGGGCCGGCTCATCACCAAGGATGTGGGCGTAACCGGCTTGAAGCGAGGAGGAGGGCGATGAGACGCTTTAAGTGATCTAGGCCGTGTGGACTCTTGGGATTCTCAAATCAGATTGAACGTGATTCAAGGCTTTCTTTTAGGAGGAAGCCTTG
>NZ_JBEGDB010000580.1:0-1498 GCF_043638955.1 Bradyrhizobium sp. 31Argb
ATGCGCTCCGTCTATCAAACGGAGCAGCCCCTTCCAACTAAGCACGTGGTCCCACAATCGGGGTCCATTTCAGACCAACACACGCGCCCGCGCACCATCGTGCGCTCGGCCAGCGATCGCAGGTAGACGCACCGATGCGACCGAAAACGATCCGGCTGTGGTCGCGCATTCACACATGGACTTCGCTCGTCAGCATGGTGTTCTTGCTGATGCTGTGCGTGACCGGCCTGCCATTGGTTTTCCATGACGAGATTGACGATCTGCTCGAGGAGGAGATCGCGGCGCCTGAGATGCCGGACGATACGCCGCGTGCATCGCTTGATCGGGTGATCGAGGTCGCGCGGCAGCGCTATCCCGGCGAGTTCGTTCTCATCGCCAATCTGAAGCAGGCGGAGCCGCTGGTCACGGTCGCAATGTCGCCGACCGCCATGCCTGCGCCCGGCCAGTTTCATCGCGTGACCATCGATGCGCGCACAGCCGAGGTGCTCGGCGAGGAGGCGCCGCATCAGGACGTGATGGATATCGTGCTGCGCATCCACAAGGACATGTTCACGGGCCTGCCGGGCGAATTGTTCCTCGGCGCAATGGGCGTTGTCTTCGTCGTGTCACTGATCTCGGGGATCATCGTCTACTGGCCGTTCATGCGGCGGCTGGATTTCGGCACGATCCGACGCGGCCCGTCGCCGCGGCTCAAATGGCTGGATACGCATAATATGCTCGGCATCGTCACGGTGACCTGGGCCGTGGCGGTCGGCTTGACCGGGACGATCAACACGCTGGCGACGCCGCTGTTCGATCTGTGGCGCGCGCAACTGGTGCCGGTTCTGCTCGCCCCGTACCAGGGCAAGCCGGTCGCGGCGATTCCCTCCGTTCAATCCGCCGTCAGCCGCGTGCGCGAACGATTTCCGGATCGATTGGTGACCTCAGTCACCATGCCGACATCGGCGCGCTTCGGCAGCCCGCAACATGTGATCGTCTGGACCAAGGGCGCAACGCCGTTCACGGCGCGCATGCTGCAGCCGGTGCTGGTCGATGCCAACAACGGCGAGAATATCCTTGCGCCGCAGGTGCCCTGGTATCTGAGGGCGCTGCAGGTCTCGCGACCGCTGCATTTCGGCGATTATGGCGGGTTGCCGCTCAAGATCGTCTGGGCGTTGCTCGATCTCGTCACCATCATCGTGCTGGGCAGCGGCATCTATCTGTGGTTCGCCAAGCGGCGCACCGCGCCGGCGCGGATGAAGCTGCCGGATGTGCGGCCGGCTGTGGAGAGCAAGGTCTAGCCATATGGGGCGGGCCGTAGGGCGGATCTACGGCGTCGTCGCACGCTCCGCTGTCGTCCCCGTGAAAGCGCGCGAAAGCGGGGGGCCCATAACCACAGGGAGGCGTTGTGGCGCGGGCAAGCGGTTGCAGCGGAGCGCACTACAAAGGCCTGTGGTTGATGGGGTGGACGGCCCCCTACGGCATCAGTTGTGCCAGAATGAGGTTGTCGAAATCTCAA
>NZ_JBEGDB010000581.1:0-1497 GCF_043638955.1 Bradyrhizobium sp. 31Argb
TCATTGACCTTCGGGTTGTAGGTGTCGAAATCCGCGCCCTTCGCAATGTTCGTGATCAGGCGATCGATCTCGCGGTCGAGCTCGCCGTTGCGGCGCTGCAGATGCTTCTCGCGATCGCCACTCTCCTTGGCCAAGCGCCGGCGCTCGGAGTTGTAGGTGCGGACATATTCGGCGATTGCCTCGGGATTGGCGAGCTCCTCGCGCAAGCCTTCAAACACCAGGGTCTCGATCGCTGGGCGCGAAACCTTGCGGCCGTTGCTGCAGACGCCGCTCTCGCGGAATGCCGAGCACTGCATGCGGTGAGGCTTCCCCTTCCTCTGCGCGCCGATCGCCGACATACCGGCGCCGCAGAATCCACAGCGCAGCAGGCCTGACAAGGGCCGGACAGCCTTGCGCGATTGCGAGGCGCCCTGGTGACTGCGGCCAGCCTTGATCACCTGTGCGGCCTTGAACGTCGCGTCCTCAACGATCGCCAAGTGCGGCGCGTCGACGCTACGATATTGGTCTTTGCGGTTCGGGCGTGGCACGCGCCTTCCGGTGGCAGGATCCTTGATCATGCGGACCTTGTTCCAGACGATGCGGCCCGCATAGAGCTCGTTGATCAGCATACCATGGCCGCGTGCGGCATTGCCGTTGATCGTCGACGCGTTCCAATTGTTGCCGCGGGGCGGTCTGACACCGTCGGCATTGAGGCCCGCGGCGATCTCGCGCGGCGTCTTGCCCTCGACAAACTCGCAGAAGATTCTCCGCACGATCTCGGCTTCGGCCTGGTCGATCTCGAGCTCGCCTGGTTTGCCTGCGATCGCCCGATAGCCGTAGGCGCGGCCCCCGGCGTGGCGGCCGTCGCCGATCACGCTCTCGAGGCCGCGGCGGGTGTGGACGACCAGGTTCTCGAGAAACATCTCGCCCATGAGCGCGCGCAGGGCGCCATCGAGCTTGCCCACCTTGCCGCTCGCCGTGTGGATCGCAATGCCGAGGAAGTCGAGCCGCTTGCGTGCGGTATGCCAATCGCCCTGGTCGCGCGAAATGCGATCGACGTCCTCGGCGACGATGACATCGAAGCGGCGCGCTTCGGCTGCTCGCATCAAGTCCTGGAAGCCGGGACGATTGACGGTCGAGGCGCCGGAGATCTCGCGATCGCAGAAGGTCAGCACGACCGTAAAGCCTTCGCGGGCGCAGAGCTCGCGGCAGGACGCGATCTGATCGTCGACAGATCTATCGTTCTGCCGATCGGACGAGAAGCGGGCGTAAATGGCTGCGCGGATCATTTGCGGTTGCTTCCAGCTCGGCCCGGCGGACGAGCTCGGCCGCATGATCCTGCCTTGCGTGCAGTAATGCAAGGGCGTGCGCAACGGCCAAAGCGGCCGCGCCAGGCCTTTCCGCGGATAACTTGCGCGGCGAGTTAGTCATCGGGAGCCGGGTTCCTGCTCGATCATTTCGACATTGAGCGGTGCCGTGAGGCTTTCGTTGGCGAGCGCCGCGGTGTCGCCGACGACG
>NZ_JBEGDB010000582.1:0-1463 GCF_043638955.1 Bradyrhizobium sp. 31Argb
AAATCCGTAGCCATGTGAGTCTCCTGTCAAAGGTAAACTCACAGAAACCATCTTACACTGAGTTACTGACACCCTCCCACCGGAACGGTCATCGCGGAGCATTCAAAGCGCCGCCGCCGCATGGAGTTCCTCGGCTTCATGAACCGGCTGGTTGCCAGCTTTCCGGACCGCGAACTTCACGTCATCCTGGACAACCTCAACACGCACAAGAAGAATGAGCGCTGGCTCAAAAAGCACCCCTTGGTGCAGTTTCATTTTACGCCGACGGGGCATCTTGGCTCAATCAGGTCGAGACCTGGTTCTCCATCCTGCAAGGCCAGTCGTTGAACGGTGCATCATTCACCGCCATCACGCAGCTACAGGAGCACATCGATGCCTTCATCCGCGCCTACAATGAAAAAGCACAGCCCTTCGCCTGGACGAAGAAACGAGTCCGCCAAAAGCGGTTCGTTGGTGAAACTTTTTTGACGATCTGGCAGAGATGCTGGTCAGGTGTTTGGCCGTCCGAGACAGCGCCGCCGGCATCCAATTCGAGGCCAAGAGCCCAGGCTCCTTCTACCAATTGTAGCCGATCTGACCTCCGGCCAGGAACACAGGGCTATCGACGAGGTCACCGTAAATCGACCGACCATATTGGATCACGAAACGATGACCGGCCGTAGCCGCCTCCCACGTGCCCGCCGATATATCCTCCGGTCCGGCTCCACAGTGCCGGTGGGACCTTTGCTGCCGGCTTAAGATCGGCCGAATTGACGGCACCGCTTGCAACGAGCGCAGCTGTTGCGGCACCCCAACGAAGTTCAGATCGCATATCACCTCACGAACAGAAAGTTAGTTAGGTGTTGCCGGCGTTGCGGCTGATGGCGCGGCGGCCGGTGGGCTGACGGCGGGCGGCGGCGTTGCGGCGGATGGGGCACTGGCCGGCTGGGCCGCGGCCTGCGGGGTGCGGCCGACGACGACCGTGAGCAGGCCCTGGCCCCAGAGCCGCTGCGATACCTTGCGGGCGTCGTCCAGCGTCACCGCGTCGACGATGGCGTTGCGCTTCTCGATGTAGTCGATCGGCAATTTGTCGGTCTGATACTGCAGCATCGCCTGCGCGAGCTTCGAGGAGGTATCGAGCGCCAGCATCTGCGAACCCTTCAAATACGACTTGGCCTCGTCGAGCTCCTTCTGGGTCGGGCCTTCCTCGGCCATGCGGCGGACTTCCTTCTCGATCGCGTCCACCGTCTCGCCGGCGCGATCGGCGCGGGTGCCGTTCTAGCATCCACCGAGACCGTCTTGCCCCCTCAAACTCTTCTTCGATCAGTACTAGCTTTTCTTCGGCAGAGCGCCGACGCCGCACCTGACGGAAGCATCGATGCGGTCTCCCATGGCTCATCATGAAGCTGAAATGGACCCGCGGAGCGGGACCGCTTGAACCGGTTTGTTAGTTGGAAACTGACTGCTCCTGATCCCTTTCTATC
>NZ_JBEGDB010000583.1:0-1460 GCF_043638955.1 Bradyrhizobium sp. 31Argb
GCTATTTGATGCACACATCTTTGTTGCGAAGATCGGCGAAGACTGATTCCCTGGCGGGAGGTAGTCTTGTGGAGAACGGTCTTATGTCGATGGAGGTGGGGCTGGGGCGATTTGGCGATCGTCGCCTGGAAAAAGGGGGGCCGCATTGCATGTGGCGCTCGTTGGAAGGCCTGGTTCGTGCATTCGACGCCTTGCAGGGAACCGAGCGCAGGAGGTCCGCTTCACGCGTTTTCTGCGCAATGATCGGGTAAGTGTCGCAGAGATGGCGAGCCATGCGGCTTCGCGCACGGCGGAACGTGTTGCCGGTCGCGAGATCATCGTGGTTCAGGATACCAGCGAACTGATCCTTGGCGGACGGCGCGCCAAAGCCAACGGCTATGGCCCTGTCGGCAAAGGCGGCGGAACGCGCGGCCTGCTTTTGCATGCGGCGCTCGCACTCGATGCCGGCACTGATGCGTTACTGGGTCTTGTTGATGCGCAGGTCTGGAATCGGGACAAGGGCAAGGTGACGCCCCGGCGATCGCGAGCAACAACAGACAAGGAGTCGCAGCGTTGGCTGTCCGCGACGGCTCAAGCCAGCGCGGCCTTATCGACCGCGCAAAGCATCACCGTGATCTCCGACCGGGAAAGCGACATCTACGAGCACTTCGCGCGACGTCCGGCGAATGTGGAGTTGCTTGTCAGGGCAAACTGGAATCGGAAGATCAAACTGAAGTCCGGAGCTTTTGCGAAGCAGTTTGCATTTGTTGATGGCTTGCCGGAAGCTGCCCGGTTCAGCGTGACGATTCCTGCGGCGCCGGGCCGCAAGGAGCGGATAGCCGAGCTTGCCTTGCGCTTCTCGCCGATAATGCTATGCCGGCCACATCCCAGCCCTGGCCCAGATCTGCCCGACATGATCCGCCTGACCATGGTGGACGTTCGGGAGGTGTCATCGACCCATGACGGCGAGCCGATCCACTGGCGGCTTCTCACCACGCATGTCATAAGAAGCCCAAAACAAGCTCGTCGGATCGTCGACCTCTATCGCAAGCGTTGGACCATCGAGGAGTTCTTCCGCACGCTCAAATCCGCCGGTTTTGATATCGAGGAAGCCGACATTGGCGAACCCGAGGTCATGATCAAGTTCGTTGCCGCAGCCGCCGTAGCGACGGTCACGATCATGCAACTGGTTCGCGCCCGTGACGGCACGACCGAGGAAGAACTGACCGAGGCCTTCGAGCCGGATGACCAGCCTGTGCTGGAAGCCCTCTCTTCTCAACTCGAGGGGGCCACTGTGAAGCAAAAGAACCCGCATCCAAAAGGCACTCTCGCCTTCGCTGCGTGGGTCATTGCTCGGCTTGGAGGATGGACCGCCTACTATGGAAAGCCTGGTCCAAAGGTGATGCGCCTGGGCCTCGAAGCCTTCCGTCGCATCAAATACGGCACCACTTTGAGGCTCAAAAATGTGTGAATCGGATAGC
>NZ_JBEGDB010000584.1:0-1447 GCF_043638955.1 Bradyrhizobium sp. 31Argb
ACTTTGGCGTAGAGCTCACCAGGCCGCCGCCCAGCGCGCGCACTTCAAAACAAAAAGACAACTGTAATGCTAGCGCACAAGAGCGTAGTTTTGGTGCCCAGGGGCGGAATCGAACCACCGACACTGCGATTTTCAGTCGCATGCTCTACCAACTGAGCTACCTGGGCAGGTCGCGGGAGGGCCAAAAAGGCCGAGCGAGCGGGCGGGTTATAGTGGGGTGGAGGGGCGATGTCTACCCGGCTTCGCCTTTGGCTACGCCGGGCGCGGCCCCGCTTCGCAGAGCCATCATGGGCGCGCCGCGTTATCCCCAACTTATTGGTAAGTCTGATCTATCCTCGGCCTGGTCGTCGCGGCCGGGGACGATGTAGGTGCCGGAGAGCCAGCGGTTGAGGTCGACGTCGCGGCAGCGGGCGGAACAGAAGGGGCGGAAGGCATGCTCGGCCGGCTTGCCGCAGATCGGGCACGGCCTGGACGGCGTCTTGGACGGTTTCTCCGCCTTCGCAGGCGCCTCCGCGGCGCCCGCCTGTCTTCGCTGTTCCGGCATTCAACCAACCGTAGCGGTGTTCAGCCAGCCGTATCGGATCGGAAACCCTTCGCCGCCGAGCAGCGTGACCGTTTCATAGAGCGGCAGGCCCACGACATTGCTGTAGGAACCGACCATCTTGACCACGAAGGAGCCGGCAATGCCCTGCACGGCATAGCCGCCGGCTTTGCTGCGCCATTCGCCCGAACCGATATAGGCCTGGATGTCATCCTCACTCAAACGCTTGAAACGCACGCGGGTTTCGACCAGGCGCTGGCGGAACGCTTCCCTCGGGGTCACGAGGCAAATCGCGGTGTAGACGCGGTGGTTGCGGCCCGACAGCAGGCGCAGGCACTGCGCGGCCTCGTCGACCAGCTCGGCCTTCGGCAGGATGCGGCGGCCGACCGCGACCACGGTGTCCGCGGCCAGAATGAAGGAGCCGCGGATGTCGTCGTCGAGCTGCACCGATTTCAGCGCCGCTTCGGCCTTGGCCCGCGCCAGGCGGTTGGCGCAGGCGCGCGGCAGCTCGCCCCGCCGCGGGGTCTCGTCGACATCGGCCGGACGCAGCGCGTCGGGCTCGATGCCGGCCTGGTTGAGCAGGGCCAGCCGCCGAGGCGAGCCGGAAGCAAGAACGAGTTTAGGACGGCCAAGCATGCAGGTTCTTGGAGGAAGCAGGATTGGGTGGGTAAGCGCGCGCGGAACCTATCGGAAGGGGCCTTCTTTCACAACCGTGGAACCCGGGTGCGAATCATTTCCATCAGGAGGACGTAAGGCCCCATAAGCACAGCTCTTTGTCAGTGAAGCGACAAGAGGGCGTGAGCGGCGCGATGCGGCCTACGCCTGTGCGCGCGGAGAGAACCCCTTGTATCTGCACGGGCATGATTTGTGCGATGGAAGCGATTTAGCGTCTTGGCCGGTGGCCAC
>NZ_JBEGDB010000585.1:0-1445 GCF_043638955.1 Bradyrhizobium sp. 31Argb
CACCGATCCGCTCATGCCAGGCTGTATCGCGCGCAAGCCGAAGGATGGCTAGGTGGGGGCCTCATGCCGGTTACGGTAGACCGCATCGCCGTCCTGGTAATGGTGGACCAGGAATTCATAGGCCGCGAGCACATTGTCATCGAGCCCGTAGCCGGTGGTGAGCCCGAGGATCGCAATGAAATCCTGCTTCAACTTCCGCCACGGATCTGGCCGCGCCAGCGTGCCGACGCCTGGATCGTAATAGACGAACTGCCGCGGCTGTGTCTTCTCCGTCTTGCGCAGGCAGCGATAGAGCTTCAGGACGTTGGAAATGTTCTCGTTGATCTCGTTCCCGGTCCCATCGCAGCAAATCACGATGTTTCGCATGACGGCGCCTCACCTGCTACTACCTCGACGAGTATAGCGGAATTTGGTTAGGTGGGGCAGGGTTTAGCAATTCGTGAATTTGCCGAGGCAATGGGCTTCAAGAGAAATCACTGCCTGTGAGTCGGCGATAGGTGACGTCCCTTTAGTCTGGGATCACTCGGCTACATCGCTGAACATCGACCGCGGCAGAGATGGCGACGCCGGAGGTACTGATGAGGTGCGGGCAGGTGGCCCACTCGTTGACTTCGAAGGAACATACTCTTCCCAATTCCAATCATCTCGAGCGGCCCGACGTTCTTCAGCTTCCTTTCTGTCTTTGACCTGATCAACGGCAACGTCCAAGCAAGCGCTTACATTTTCGTAGGCGTTCGCCCCGTCATCATCTCCCTCAAAAAAAGCCTCAAGCTCGGATAAGCTGGACGAAATTTGATCAAAATTGTCCCTTGGTTCGATTTCGAGGTCGGCTTCTTCAGCAATCTGCTCAATACGTTCTTCGATTGCGGGTAACAGCTCGTCTTTTACTCTGCGAGGTAACGCCATGAGTTGCTTTGGGGTAAATAGCGATAAAACCTCCTCTTCATTTAGAATGGAGGTGTCAAGGCCATAGAAGATATCGGATTCCAGGGACGCAACCATTGTGCTCCGAAACTCTTCTGGAAGAATCCCCAAGCTATGGGCTCTGGCATACAGTTGAACCTTTGGCTGATATGCCGACTGATAGTAATAGACTTTCATGCGTCGTTCAAAAACGTCCGGATGGGCTCCAACGAAAGTTCTGAGGACCGTTTCGGAAGCACGCCGCGCCAAGAAGCTGAAGAGAAGACCGTTAGTTTGTTCGACATCGTCTTTCACTTCCAGCAGACGTTTGAGCAACAATTCGTTCAGAGTGGCCGGTACGATAACGGCGTCTTGGATTGAGATCACGTCTTCGCAAACTACATCAGATAGAATTGTTTCAGCCTTTACCCCCCTAAGATACAGTTCGCGCATCCCGTCCGCCTCGCCTAGCATTACAGTTGTCTTTTTGTTTTGAAGTGCGCGCGCTGGGCGGCGGCCTGGTGAGCTCTACGCCAAAGTGA
>NZ_JBEGDB010000586.1:0-1438 GCF_043638955.1 Bradyrhizobium sp. 31Argb
GCTTCCTCCTAAAAGAAAGCCTTGAATCACGTTCAATCTGATTTGAGAATCCCAAGAGTCCACACGGCCTAGCGGGCGCGGTGCTCTATTTCACCTACTTGATCGCTTCGCATCGCGGATTGCCGAACGTCCTCGTGATCATGACCGCGCTGATCGCGCTCTATGGTTTTCTCACACGGCGAACGGTGATCGGCAGGCAGATCTACGCCGTGGGCGGCAATGCGAAGGCGGCAAAACTGTCGGGCATCAAGACCGAACGGCTCACCTTCCTCACCTTTGTCAACATGGGCGTCCTGGCCGCGCTGGCTGGCCTCGTCTTCGCCGCGCGCCTCAACACGGCGACGCCGAAGGCCGGCGCCGGCTTCGAACTCGACGTCATCGCCGCCTGCTTCATTGGCGGTGCTTCCGCCTATGGCGGTGTTGGCCGGGTCGGTGGCGCCGTGGTCGGTGCTATGATCATGGGCGTCATGAACAATGGAATGTCGATCCTTGGCATCGGGATCGACTACCAACAGGTGATCAAGGGATTGGTGCTGCTCGCAGCCGTTTGCGTCGACGTCTACAACCAGCGCAGGTGAGGACGGACCGTTCTTGGGGCAATGAGCACGCCAAGCTCGACGGAACTTCGTCATGCGGAGCATCAAGGACCGTAGCGCAGGCAAGCCACGATGCCTGGTTTGAAGCGCGGTCGGAATCTCGACAAGATCGGGCAATGGTCGGGTGACACGTCCGAGCTGTTTTTCGAGGATGTGCGGATTCCCACCGAAAACTTGCTCGGGCCAGAACATGGCGGCTTCGGCTGCCTCATGGGCGAACTGGTTCAGGAGAGGTTGAGCATCGCGGTCGGAGCTCAGGCAGCAGCGCAACGCGCTTTCGGCCAAATACTGGAACGAGGTTGCGCCGGAATGGATTCACGATTCCGATAGCGAAAACAATGAAGCTGTTGAGCGCCTATTAAAGGCCGACCGCCCCCGGGCCGCCTTCTCCTGCATCGGGTATGAGCCGCAGAAACTCGATGCGCAGGTCCTTTATCGTTTGCTGCTCGCCATGGCGCAGGGCGGCGGCGAGCCGCCCGGGCATTACATGCTGGAACACTACCATGTCGAAGCGGCCTTCAAGAGCCTGAACGGCAGCGCGGCACTGACCCTCGATCAAAAGGCGGGGTTAGAGTTCGCCTACATCGATGCATTGGCGCGGCGTTGGGAGCGAAGGAAAGATGCGTATGGCATCCCGAATCTGGAACGGTATATCGAAGCGCACCCCGAACAATTCGCTCAAGCGATCGCGTGGACTTACAAGCGCAACGACGGGGCTACCGATCCCCCCGAATTGCAGGTCTCGCCTGACCATGTGAAATCGATGGCCTGAAATGGACCCGCGGAGCGGGACCGCTTGAACCGGTTTGTTAGTTGGAAACTGACCGCTCCTGATCCCTTTC
>NZ_JBEGDB010000587.1:0-1435 GCF_043638955.1 Bradyrhizobium sp. 31Argb
GATAGAAAAGGATCAGGAGCGATCAGTTTCCAACTAACAAGCCGGTTCAACCGGTCCCGCTCCGCGGGTCCATTTCAGATGGTCAAGTTGTCGGCCGTCGCGTTTCATGCCGATAGCATACACCAACGCCACAACAATGTCGCCTATGTCTCTGACCTATGAGTAAGTGAGCGTGCCGCGGCAGGCTAAGCCCGACAAAGGGACCCACGCAAGGTACGTCGAGAGAAGTAACGAGCGTATTGTGCAAGTCCGCTACAATGAAAGAAGTAGCCATCGGAGTAAATGCTGCTGAACGTAGTTGCCACCTGCGCGCCAGCTCGTCGTCGCGGAGTGTGGTTGGAAAATGAGGGTAGCGTAGTGTCTACACTCTTCGAAGACGTGGTGTCGATGAGCTGTTTAGGGCCGTTGATAGGCGTCGAGCCAGAACTCGGCGGTTCTCCAGAACGCTCATCATAGTCACGTGGTCGCCTGGAATTGGCACGGCATGAACGGCCTCCGCACTCAAAACCCGGTCCCACCCCCGCAAGGGCGAACTTGCTTCTGGATCTATTGATTTTTTGCGAGATCGTGCCCGATGGCTAAGAGGCTCGTTGTTATAGAACTGGTGTATCTCAATCTGGAGAAATGGAACCTCGTACAAGTCCAGCGCCCTTTGGAACTGCGTGATCCTTTCATACGTCAGAATGTCACTGTCGAGATCACGATCCAGAGGGATCGCCCCAATTTTCTGCGCCTTATTAAGGAGCTGAGAAATTGAACTTTGTCCAGCGAAGCGTTCAAGTACTTCGAACTTCTCGTCATCTAATTCGAGAGATTCCAGCAACACTTCTCGTACCATTTGGGTGGGTGATACGCTTGACGGTTTTGCAGGTAGCACGACATCGATTAGAGCGATGAATGAAACAGCTTCGTCAAGATCCAGTAACCGCTGCGCAATTGCGTAAGCCAAGATTCCTCCTGATGAGTATCCAGCGAACCGATACGGACCTCGTGGCTGGATCTCTCTAATCGCCAAATTTACTTGCGAGGCTATCTCTTCAAGAGTTGGAAATTGAACTTCACTGAATGGGGGCCATGGCAAAGCGTAGACAGGACATTCTACGTCCATTTCCTGCACCAAACTGGGGACATAGGAGCAATCGCCCAAACCTGTGGGAACAAAGAACAGTGGCGGCTGCGATCCGGTTGCTCGAACACAAATCACTCCCGAACTGCTGGGCTGTGGTTCCAAATGAATCTTTGATGCAAGCTCCTTTAGAACGGGGGCTTGGAAGAGGTCGGCGGCACTGAACTTGAGCCCGAGATCGACTGCGCGACTGAGCAACTGCACAGCCAGCAGGGAATGACCGCCGAGCGCAAAGAAGTTGTCGTGCCGTCCGACCCGCGCCAGCCCGAGCAGCTCGGCCCAGAGCTGCGCCAGCGCGGTCTCGATCTC
>NZ_JBEGDB010000058.1:0-34867 GCF_043638955.1 Bradyrhizobium sp. 31Argb
CGGGAATCGGGAGACACCCGAAGAATCCAATTCGCTCCGCTATGCAATACCCCCTAAGGCCATATGCGATTCCCCTACCTTTCAGTGGTCTCATCCCGCAAGAAACCCGCCGTCCACCGCGACCACCGTACCTGTCGCATATTGCGAAGCCGGCATGCAGAGGAAGGCGACTGCACCGGCAATATCTTCCGGCTGCCCCCATCGCTTGAAAGCAGTGCGGTCGGCAATGCGCTGATAATGAGCGCGATCGGTGCGGCCGGCGGCGTTGATCGCTGTCTCGACGTAGCCGGGCGCAACCGCATTGACACGAACGCCGTCCTCGGCCCAGGCCAGGGCCAGCGCCTTGGTCAGCATCACGACGCCGCCCTTGCTAGCGCAATAAGCGGGAATCCGCGGCAGCGCCAGCGTGGCGTTCATCGAGGCGATGTTGACGACCGATCCCTTGCTGTCCGCCAGCAGTGGGCGGAATGCCAAACAGGTCCGGAACGTGCCGGTGAGATTGACATCGAGCACCTTCATGAAGGTCTCGATCTCATATTCCTTGTCGCGCGCCAGAATGCCGGCGCAATTGACCAGCGCATCGACGCGGGCGTGTCGCTGGGCGAAGGACGTCACCTCGGCATCATTGGTCACGTCGAGCGTCGCGAGCGTGAGGCCTGCGCGCGGCTTGAGGAGGGATCGCGCGAGATCGGCGTCATTGACACCAGTTGCGGTCACCGTCGCGCCGAGATCGCAGAACTGGTTGCTGATGGCGGCGCCGATATCGCCGACGCCGCCGATCACGACGGCATGGAATCCGGGGGCCAAATCAAAATTGGAGTTCATCGGGATCATCATTCTTCAGGGGTTTGAAGGCGGCGCCGTGGACTCGCGGACCACCAGCGAGTAGTCGACCTCGTGGTGCATGATGGTCTGCTCGCCCGCGAGACTTCGGACCAGATATTCGCCGGCGCGCTGCCAGGTTTCGCCGGTTGGAACGTGAATGGTGGTCAGGCTCGGCCGCAAATGGCGGCTCCAGTCGAGATCGTCGAAGCCGACGACCGACAGGTCACGCGGCACCGAAAATCCGCTGCGCTCCGCCTCGAGCAGCACGCCATAGGCGATGACGTCGTTACCGCAGACGACGGCCGTGGGCCGGTCCTCCAGGCTCAGGAGATAACGCGCCGCTTCCCGCGCATCGTCGAGCGTATAGGGCACCTCGACATGCCATTGCGAAGGCAGCGCCAGCCCGGCCTCAGTCAACGCGCGGCGAAAGCCGGCAACGCGCGCGCTGGCGCGGTCATTGTTGCGCTGGAGCGCGGACACTATTCCGATCTTGCGATGGCCAAGCTCGATGACATGCGTTGCGGCACGATGGGCGGCGGCTTCATTGTTGGTGCCGACGCAAGGGTAGGGGCGGTCCGGCTGATAGATACCGACATTGATGAAGGGCACCGCATTGTCGGCAAGCAGCTTGCGCAGCCCTTCGTGATGGCAGTCGCCGCGAAGCACGAGGCCATCGACGCCGCGGCCGATCAGATTGCGCGCCTGTTGCAACTCGACGTCGAGATCATAGCCACTCGTGGTGAGGAACAGCATGTAGCCCACCGACGAGAGATATTTTTGCAACGAGGCGATGCCGCGCGCGAACATGGTGTTGTCGATCGTGGGCACGATTGCGCCAAGCGTACGCGATCGTCGCGACGACAGGATGCGGGCCGGCGCATGCGGGATGTAACCGACGGCTTCGATCGCCTGCGCGATGCGCGCACGCAAGGACGGACTCACCGCGTCGGGATTGTTGAGTGCACGCGAGACGGATGCCGTCGACACGCCGGCTCGTGCCGCGACGGCGCGGATGCCTTGCTTCGCTAATCTGGCGGCCGGCAGATCCATGAATGTAACGTTACAGTCGTGGTTCAGGGTGGCAGAGAGAAATTTCTGCAATGATGTCCTACGTTGGGCGAATTGTCCATTGCTTGACAGGAGTGAGATGAGGCTTAGAATGTAACCGTTTTCAGAAAGGCGCTTCAGAAGGGGCGCTGCCGGGTGGGCGGACAAGCCGGGTCAGGGAGGAGTTCAAATGAACGCCAGGATGTTTGCGGCGCGCGTCGCGTTGCCGGTTCTCGCGGTCATCGCTGTCAGCAGCGAGGGGCGTGCGGCGGATTTCGACTGGAAGAAATTTCAAGGCAAGACCGTAACCTTTCTCGTCAACAACAATCCCGTTGCGCAGGCGCTGCTTGCCTACAAGGCCGATTTCGAAAAGCAGACCGGCATGACCTTGAAGGTCGACGGCTACCAGGAACAGCAGATGCGCCAGCGCCTGGTCACGGTGATGAACGCGCATAGCGATGAGGTCGACGTGTTCATGACGCTGCCGTCGCGCGAGGGCGAGCAGTTCGCCGCGACCGGCTGGTATGCCGATCTCTCGGCCATGGCGAAGAACGACGTGGCGAAGGAGTACGATCCGGCCGGACTGAGCCAGGCCCTGCTCAAGGCGGCGACCTTTGGCGGCAAGCTGACCAGCATGCCGATGAACATCGAAGGGCCGATCTTCTATTACCGTACCGACATCTTCAAGAAGTGCGGCCTCGAGCCGCCGAAGACCATCAAGGATGTCGAGGCGGCTGCGGCGAAGATCAAGCCTTGCGACAGCTCGGTCACGCCGTTCGTCTCGCGCGGGCTGAAGCCGGCCGTCGCCTATACGTTCAGCAACATGCTGCACAATATCGGCGGCAGCTATATCGCCGGCGGCAAGTCGAACCTCTGCTCGGCCAAGGCCAAGGAGGCGCTCGACACCTACAGCCGGCTGCTGCGCGACTTCGGCCCGCCCGGCGTCGTCAACTACAGCTTCCAGCAAATTTCGGCGCTCTATCGCGGCGGCCGGGCCGCCATGTCGTTCGAATCCTCCAACGAGCTGCGTACCGTGATGGACGGCGGCGCCCGGCTCAAGGATACCGCCCTGATCCCGTTCCCGGCCGGCGAGGCCGGCCAGGTGCCGACCGTGATCGGTTGGGGCATGGCCGTCTCCTCGCACAGCAAGCAGCCCGATGCGGCCTGGTACTTCGTGCAATGGGCGACGAGCCCGGCCGTTCAGAAGAAGATGGCGCTCCAGGGGATTGCGCCGCCGCGGCCGTCGGTCGCCAACGATCCTGAATACCGCAAGTGGATCGACGAGGAGCCGGTGCGGAAGGAGTGGCAAGCGGCGCTCGACGTGCTCGCAACGAAGGGCTCTTCCGAGGTCGGCTATCCCATCGTCGCCAACCCGGAATCGCGCGAATTCATCGGCCAGGCTGTGCAGGATCTGATCCTGAAGCAGAAGACCGTCGACCAGGCTTGCGCAGACGCCGACAAGGCGCTCGACGCGCTGATCGCGCAGAAGTAACGGCACAGAACGCCTGCCGCTTTCACGCGGCTGGACCCTCATTGGATCAAGGAATGTAGGCATGTCGGACGCGGCTGCGACATTGACGCAGGACCGGCAAAGGCTGGAACTGTCGGCGCTCTCGGCGCCGGCGGTGATCTTCACCGTCGCGATGATCGCGTTTCCGGTGATCTATACGGTGTGGCTCGGCTTCCAGAGCTTTTCGTCGACCGGCAAGCAAGCCTTCGTGGGCTTGGCGAACTATGCAAAGCTCGTGTCCGACCATGAGTTCTGGAACGGGCTCTGGGTGACCATCGCGCTCTATGTGCTCTCGCTGACGCTGCAACTCGTGTTAGGCGTCTGGCTGGCGCTGGTCCTGTTCCATGCCAAGCGCCTGCCGGGCATCGTGCGCTCGCTGTTCATTTCGCCCTTCATGATGCCGCCGGTGGTGGCTGGCATGATGTGGCTTGTCATTCTCGATCCGTCGTTGGGGGCGGCCAACTATATCCTGCAATCTCTCGGCCTGCCGCCATCGGAGTGGCTGGCGTCGCCGACCTGGGTCATTCCGACCGTCGCGCTGATCGATACCTGGCAGTGGACGCCTTATGTGGCGTTGATCGTGCTTGGCGGACTGCAGTCGCTGCCGCCCAGCGTCTACGAGGCCGCGCAGATCGACGGCGCGTCCGCATTCAAGACCTTCCAGCGGATCACGCTGCCGCTGCTGTTGCCGACCATCGTCACTGCGGCGATCCTGCGCAGCGTCGATTTGCTGCGCTTCTTCGATATCATCTACATCACGACGCAGGGCGGCCCCGGCAATGCGTCGAACACGCTCAACATCTATGGCTTTCGGGTCGGCTTCGAGTTCTTCAACATCGGCTATGCCAGTGCGCTGATGCTGACTTTGACCGCGATCGTGTTCGGCGCAGTGCTCGCCTGCAACCGCCTGCGCGGCGCGGTCGCCTGGTAGGTGAAGCGATTATGGATGCGTCCACCACCGACCGCTGGATCCGCTGCCTCAACCTGCTGCAGCTCGTGCTGGCGGGCATCATCATCATGACGCCGACGGTCTGGATGGTGTTGTCGTCGCTCAAGCCCTCCTTCGAGGTGACGGCCTATCCGCCGACATTGGTATTCACGCCGACGCTGAGCAATTACGTCGAGCTCACGAAAACCACGCCGTTCCTGAGCTACGCCCTCAACAGCCTCATCGTCACCATCGGTTCAACTGCGCTCGGATTGTTGTTCGGTATCCCGGCGGCCTTCGCCGTCTCGTGGACGCGGATTTCATGGCCGGCGATCCTGACGCTCGCGGCACGCATGGCACCGGGTACGCTGTTCCTGCTGCCCTGGTACGTGATGTTCCGGCAGGTCGGCATGATCGGCTCGTACACCGCACTGATCCTCAGCCACGCGGTGATTACGCTGCCGATCGTGATCTGGATCCTGCTGCCGTCGTTCGACGCCATCCCGCGCAGCGTCTTCGAGGCGGCACAGGTCGACGGATGCAGCGTGACGCGGATTCTCTGGCGGATCGCGCTGCCTCTGGTAGCCTCCGGCATCGCCGTCTCGGCGATCCTCGCCTTCGTGTTCTCGTGGAACTACTTCCTGTTTGCGCTGGTGCTCTCAAACGGCGACACCAAGACGCTGATCGCGGCAGCCTTCAATTTCATCGGTGAGGGCTCGACGCAATGGGGCGCGCTCATGGCCGCGGCGACGCTGATCGCATTGCCGCCGCTGGTGCTGGCGGCTCTCGTTCAGCGCTGGCTGGTGTCCGGGCTGACGCTCGGTGCGGTGAAAGGCTAGGTATCTCATGAACGTATCACCACGTCCGAATTCGATCATGCAGGCGGCGGTCTTCCATGGCCACGAGCGCATCACCATCGAGCGTTTGGCGATGCCTGATGTCGGGGCAGGTGAGGTGCTGGTGCGGGTCTCGCGCACGGCGCTGTGCGGTTCGGACTTCAAGCTCTGGCACAAGGGTGCCGAGTTCACCGCGGGCCACGAGATCTTTGGCGTAGTCGAGCAGCCCGGCCACCGCCTGCATGGCCGCCGCTGCGCCGTTTACATCCCGCTGCACTGCGGCCACTGCGCTGCCTGCAAGCGCGGCGATACGCAAATGTGCTTGGAGGTCTCAAGCCTGATCGGCTGGAACAGGCCGGGGGGCTATGCCGAATATGTGCCGGTGCCGGAAAACTGTCTGCTGCCGGTGCCCGATGACATCGAGGATAGCCTCGCGCCGCTTCTGCTCGACGTGATTGGCACGTCCGGTCATGCCGTACGGTTTGTCAGTCGCGTCGTGCCACCGAGCGATGCGGGGCCGGTTCTGGTGATGGGAGCGGGCCCGGTCGGACTGGGAGTCGTGCTGGTGCTCCGCAGCCTTGGCTACGACGAGGTTTATGTCGCAGATCCGAATGTGACGCGCTTGAAGATCGCGCAGTCCTTCGGCGCCAAGGCGCACCCGGTCGGCGAGACGTCGAAGCGCTTCGCCCTCATCATGGAGTGCTCCGGCGCGCATGTGGCACGCAATCTCGGGATCGAGCTCGTGTTGCCACGCGGCGCGCTGGTGCTGGTCGGCGAAAATGCGGCGCCCTGGACCATCGAGGAAGGCAAGGTGTTCCGCCGCAAGGATTTTTACATGATCCGGACCTTCTATTTTCCGGTCTCGGATTTCGAGCCGAACATCGCGCTGTTGCGGCAGTACAAAGACGAGTATCGCGTGCTCGTCGATGGGGAGTTCGGTCTTTCCGCGCTGCCCGAGAATTTCGCGCGCTTCGCCAGGGGCGAGCTCATCAAGCCTGTGCTGGCGCTGGACTAGTGATCATGGCCTCGATCTCGATCCGCAATCTCGTCAAGCGCTACGGCAATTTCACCGTGATCCCGGATCTCAATCTGGAGATCGCGGACCATGAGTTCGTCGTCTTCGTCGGCCCATCCGGCTGCGGCAAGTCAACCCTGCTGCGGATCATCGCGGGCCTCGAGCCGATCACGTCCGGAGACCTCTACATCGGCGACAAGCGCGTCAACGGCGTGCAGGCCGCGCAGCGCGACATCGCCATGGTGTTCCAGGATTACGCGCTCTATCCGCATATGCGGGTCTACGACAACATGTCGTTTGCGCTGGAGTTGCGGGGAACGCCGAAGGCGGAGATCGACGCGCGGGTGAAGCGCGCGGCGGCGCTGCTGCACATCGAGCCGTACCTGGATCGCAAGCCGAAAGAGCTGTCCGGCGGGCAGCGCCAGCGCGTCGCGATGGGCCGCGCGATCGTGCGCAATCCCAGGGCCTTTCTGTTCGACGAGCCGCTGTCGAACCTCGACGCGAAGCTGCGCGGGCAGGTGCGTGCCGAGATCAAGGCATTGTCGCAGGAGCTCAAGACCACGATGGTCTTCGTCACCCACGACCAGATCGAAGCCATGACCATGGCCGACCGCATCGTGGTCCTGCAGAGCGGCACGATCCAGCAGTACGACACGCCGGAGACGGTTTACGAGCGGCCGGCCAACCAGTTCGTGGCCGGCTTCATCGGTTCGCCGGCGATGAATTTCTTCCCGGTCGAATGGCGACAGGAGCACGCGATCCTTTCGCAAGGCGGAACGGTGGTGCCGCTAGGCGACGAAACGGCAAACCGGCTGCGGCGTGCCGGCACCGGTGTCCTTGGCATTCGTCCCGAACATTTTGCCGTCGCGGCCGAGACGACCGACGGCATTGCCGTAAGCGTCAGGCTCGTCGAACCGCTCGGCTCGGATACGCTGATTCATTTCGATCTCGCCGGCGCCTCCGCCATCGCCCGGGTCGATCCGTCACTGCGGCCGAAGGTCGGCGATCGCCTCAGCCTCCGTCCGCAACCGGGCAAGACGCATTTGTTCGACGCAGCCAACGGACAGGTCTTGCGGTGAGCTCGCCAGCGAACATCGGAAATCTATCAGCGCTGGCGGACGTCGCGTCCGGAACCCGGCATGTGCAGCTCATTTGCCTCGGTCTGTCCGCGCTCGACCAGGTTTGGCGTGTCGATCGGCTCTTTGCGAGCGGAAGCGAGAAGATCAAGAGCCTGGACTACGCGACCCTCGGCGGTGGCATGGCCGCCAATGCCGCGGTTACCGTTGCGCGGCTCGGCGCGTCGGTCGCGTTCTGGGGGCGGGCAGGGAATGATGCCGCCGGCCACGAGATGCGGTCGGCCTTCGTTGCCGAGGGCGTCGACGTCGAGAATTTCCGGCTGTTTGCCGATGGTCGCTCGTCGGTCTCCGGGATCATCGTCGACAACTCCGGAGAGAGACAGATCGTCAATTTCCGCGGCCTCTATCCGGAGGCAGCGGATTGGCTGCCACTGGAGGCGGTCGCACGCGCATCTTGCGTGCTGGCCGATCCGCGTTGGACGGAGGGAGCCGCGACGTTGTTTCGCGAAGCCCGCGCGCGAGGCATTCCGACGGTGCTCGACGGCGACATGGCCGATGCCAAGGTGTTCGAGCGGTTGCTTCCGCTGACGGACCACGCGATCTTCTCCGAGCCTGCGCTGACCTCCTTTGCCGGCTCGGCCAAGGATCAATCGCTCGCTGCACTCGCGCGCTACGGCTGCCGTGCCATCGCGGTCACGCGCGGGGAGGACGGCGTGAGCTGGTACGAGAGCGGCCGCCTGCATCGGCAGGCCGCCTTTGCCGTCGACGTCGTCGACACCACCGGCGCGGGCGACGTCTTTCACGGCGCTTATGCGCTTGCGATCGGCGTCGGCCTCGATGTGCGCGACGCCATGGCGTTTTCGGCAGCGACGGCTGCGATGAAATGCCGCCACGCGGGCGGACGCAACGGAATCCCCACCATCAACGAGTGTCTTGCATTCATGAGGACGAAGCCATGAGAACGATTGGAAAGAACCGCGGCCTGGCGCGTTTGGCTGACCTAGATGGTCACTTCCGCATGGTCGCGCTGGATCAGCGGCCGCCGCTGTTCGATGCTATCGCGAAAGCGAAGGGGATTACGCGGGACCAGGTCGAATACTCCGACGTCACGGCGGCGAAGCGTCTCCTCGTGGAAAACCTCGCGCCGCATTGCAGCTCGATGCTGTTCGATCCGAATTTCGCGGTGCCGGCTGCGATCGATCTCCTGCCGCCGCGCTGCGGTCTCATCATGACCCTCGAAGAGCACCGCGTCGAGGAAACGCCGGGCGGACGCAAGTCGAGGGCGATCACCAACTGGAGCGTGGAGAAGATCCGCGCCATGGGCGGCGACGCCGTCAAGGTGCTGGCGTGGTACCGGCCGGATGCCGATCCCGCGGTAAACGAGCATCAGAAGCGCTTTGTCCGCGAGGTCGGGCAGGATTGTGACCGCCACGACATTCCCTATGTCCTGGAGCTATTGGTGTACCCGTTCCTCGGCAGTGCCAATCACACCGCCGACTACGTGGAATCGCCGGGCAAGCTTCCCGGTCTCGTCATCGAGAGCGTGCGCGAGTTTGCCAAGCCGGAATATGGCGTTGATCTCTTGAAGTTGGAGAGTCCGCTTGCCGCCAACAGTCTGCCCGCCCGCGACGGCAGCGCTGCGGCGAAGGCCGCGCAGAAGGAGTTCGATGCGATCGGCGATATCTGCCGCGACCGGGGCATCCCCTGGGTGCTGCTGTCAGGCGGCGCCGCGCCGGAGAAGTTCGAGCGCGTCCTCGACTTCGCCTATGCCGCCGGCGCGGGTGGATTCCTTGCGGGCCGTACGATCTGGCTCGATGCCGTGCTGAAGAACTTCCCCGACCGCGCGGCAGTCGCTGCCAGCCTGCGCAAGGATGGCCTCGCCGTGCTCGAGCGTCTCAACGATCTGACGACGGCCAAGGGAACCCCCTGGAAGGCTCGCTTTCCGGTGTTCACCGACATCAAGCAAGAGGGCGACTTCGCGCGCGCCTACTGAGACTACGGCGATTGAGGGCACAGTATTACAGCGGCCGCAAGGAGCGCGCCTCATTGGTATTTGCGAGCGCCAGGTCGCGATCGTAGTCTTCAGAGCATCAACGGTACGGAGCACGGTGCTCTCGGAACGCCGCCGCCAACGCCCTTAGGGCTGCCCGCGACCGCTGGTCCGTCAAGGACGAATGGAGCACCACTTCGGATGAGGGAAGCGGAGGAAGGCCAAACCGCTCGCCGACATCGATAGTGCCGGCAGGCGCTATCCGATATGACAGAGGGGCGATTGCCAGCCCTGCCGCGACGGCGGCATGGACAGCGGAAGAACCGCCCCCAAGAAACACTTCGGTCCATGTTATGCCCGCCGCATCGAGCGCATGTGTTGCTATGTTACGGACGCCGCAGGTTGGAGTCAGCGCAGCCAGGCGCAGCGGCTCTCCCTGTCGGTGCTCGAACCCTTGCGCCGCGAACCAGCCAAAGCGCTCGAGTGCCAGCGTCTCCCCATCCCGGCGATCGTCCTCGCGCTGGATGATCGCGGCATCGAGCCGTCCCTGATCGAACAGGTCCAGAAGTTTGCGCGAGCTATCGAGCTGTACTTCGATCGTCAGCTTCGGATCGTGGGCGTGGAGCCGCGCCAGCAAGTTCGGAACCTCCGGCCCCGCGACATGGGCAGCAATGCCGAGGCCAAAGTGTCTCGGGGGCGCATTGAGTCCGGCAACCGCGCGCTCGTGAGCCGCGATAAATTCCCGAGCCCCCTCCAGGAAGGCAGCCCCTTGCGCCGACGGCCGCACCGATCGGGGAGTCCGCTCGATCAGCCGATGCCCGATGCGATCCTCAAGCCGTTTGAGCTTCACGCTGATTGCACCCTGCGTGGTGCCCAGAGCTTCGGCCGCGCGCGTGAAGCTCTGCATGTCGGCCACCATCACGAAAGCTCTTACGGCATCCACATCGAGCGAGAGCATTCCATTATCCGAATTTGTTGTCTCTGAAATCTATATTGATCCGGTTTTGTTGTAGTCAAGGGCCCCCTATGTTCGGCATCTGACGTGGGCGGCTAACCCGAGACCCGAGTTTCTTCGATCGAGCGAACCTCCTGCCTGCATGTCAGCGATCGGCACCAGGCTTGGAGGTGAAAGTCATGACGATTTCAGCAACACAGCGAAACACCGTCGCCCTGGCGGCCGTCTGCCTCGCGTCTCTCATGTTCGGGCTGGAGATTTCCAGCGTTCCGACGATTCTGCCGACGCTGGAGACGGTGCTGCATGCCGACTTCCAGCAGCTCCAGTGGATCATGAACGCCTATACGATCGCGGTCACGGCTGTACTGATGGCGACGGGCACGCTTGCAGATCGTTACGGCAGAAAGCGTGTCTTCGTCGTCAGCATCGTCGTCTTCGGCCTGGCCTCCCTGATCTGCGCCTTGGCGCAGGACGCCCTCGTTCTCATAGTGAGCCGGTTTCTTCAGGGCATGAGCGGTGGCGCGATGCTGATCTGTCAGGTCGCCGTTCTCTCCCACCAATTCCGGGAGGGACCGGAGCGCGCACGGGCCTTTGCCGCCTGGGGCATCATCTTCGGGATCGGCCTCGGCTTCGGTCCGATCATAGGCGCGGCGATCGTCGCGATCTCCAACTGGCAATGGGTGTTCTTGGTCCATGCCGTCATCGCCGCGGTCACCACTGTCCTCGCCGCGGCCGGGGTGCAAGAATCGCGCGATCCCGACGCGAAGCACCTTGATATCGCAGGCATCGTGACGCTCTCGACGTCGGTGTTCTGCGTGGCCTTCTATATCACACAAGGGCCCGACCTGGGCTTTTGGAGCCCGACAGGTTTCGCCATCATTGCAATCGCGGTCCTGAGTTTCGCAGGCTTCGTGCTGGCCGAGACGCGCAGCACCCGCCCGATGTTCGACTTCTCCGTTTTCCGGGTTCGGACCTTCTCGGGCGCTCTCCTGGGATCGATGGGCATGAACTTCAGCTTCTGGCCTTTCATGATCTATCTTCCGATTTTCTTCCGAAGCGCGCTCGGTTACGGCAATGTCGCGGCCGGCTTGGCGCTGCTCTCCTACACGCTGCCGAGTCTCGTGGTGCCACCATTTGGCGAGCGGATCCTGCTGCGCTTCGGGGCCAGGATCGCCATCCCGACCGGACTTTTCGTCATCGGCCTTGGCTTCATGTTGATGTGGGCCGGCAGCGGCGTCGAACAACCTAGTTGGCTGATGCTGCTGCCTGGTTGTTTGCTTGCGGGGATCGGGCTGGGGCTGACCAACACGCCGGTGACCAACACGACGACCGCATCGGTATCGAGCACGCGCGCCGGCATGGCGTCAGGTATCGATATGAGCGCTCGGATGATTTCGCTGGCGATCAACATCGCCGTGATGGGCTTCATCCTGATCGCGGGCATATCCTCCTGGCTGAGGAGCGCGCTTCCTGCAGTGCTTGATGCACCGCGCCTGCAACGTCTTGCAGAAAGGATAGCGGGCGCGAGTGCCCATATATCTGACTTCCCGGAACTGAACTCCCTGCCGGCGGCGGACACTGCTGTGCAAGACGCACTGGTTCATGGCTTCAGGTTGGTGATGCTCTATGGAGGACTCTCGGTGTGGATCCTGGCTCTGTCGAGCTTCCTGATCTTCGGCCAAAAAGCGGTTGTTCCGACAAAGAGAAAAACTACTGTAGGTGCAACGTCGGTTTGATGGTCTTGTCGGAATGCGTATTGATTTTCCTCGCAAATTGTACGCTTCTCAATTAGTGGCTCCGTTATGCCGTGCAAGGAATGGCAATAGGAACGTCCCTCCGACGGCAGATCCGTCGAAAAGAGATTTACTGCTCTCTGGCGCACGAGACGGATGGAAGAATGGTACGTCGAACTGCACTAGCGACGGATCTCGCCTGCGTTCTCGTCGCCTCATTGTTGCTGGCATGGAGCAGCGTGTGCGTGCTCGCCCAGCCGAGGAACGAGGCCACGCAAGGCGGCGAGGAGGTGGTCTTTGATATTCCGTCGCAACCGCTTGCGGCGGCGCTCAGCGCATATGGGGCAATAACCGGCGTGCAGGTTCTCTATGAGACGGCCCTGGCCGCGGGCAAGACCTCGGCGGCAATCAAAGGTTCGTTCGCCCAGGAGAGTGCGTTGCGGGTCCTGTTGGCTGGCACTGGCCTTGTCGGCCGCAGGACCGATGTAGATGCCATTACGATCGCGCCGGCGCTCCGCGAACAGCCTGGCAGCGCCGCTCTCGTTGCCCCGGACGCGAGATTTCTTGGCGCGTTGCAGACAGGGGTTCTCGGCGCTCTGTGTGGGAACACCGATACGCAGCCAGGCGGCTATCGGATGGCTTTGCAGCTCTGGATCACGCCTGCCGGTGTTCTGCAGCGTGCGTCCTTGCTCGGCTCAACCGGCAATGCGCATCGTGACGAAGCATTGATCGCACAATTGCAGAACGTGCGGATCGCTGTCTTTCCGCCAGCCGGCATGACGCAACCGGTCACGCTCACGATCGTGCCCCGTTCGCCACTGCAGTCTCCGGAGTGCAGTGGCGGGCGCTGAACCCGCCATTTGCCCGATACGGTGCGCGGACACCGCCGGGTGCAGTGTTGTCTAACTGTTACATTCCCTTGTTACCAGAATTTTCCTCTACTTTCCGACACGCTCGGGTTTGGGCCAGACGCTTGAATTTGCGAAGATTTCAAAGCAAGCGTTCGCTGGCGCAGTCCTGAGTACCGGGCGGGCCAATGGGCAACACGACTTGGGCGGCGCTTCGTGATCTGCTCGCCAATCGATACGACGAATTTCGCGCGCGTCTGACGCGCCGCTTGGGCTCGGAAGAACTCGCCAGCGAAAGCCTGAACGAGACATGGCTGCAGCTCCATCGCCAGGATGAAGCCGCCTCCATCCAGAGCCCAACCGGTTATGTTATGCGCACGGCGGTCAATATCGCGACAGATCGTCGCCGTATGGAGACGAGGCGCGCGCGCCGTGCCGACGTGCAAGCCGCCCTTGAAATTCCTGATCCGGCGCCCGGGCCGCAGCGTGAGGCTGAAGCGCGCCTCCAGCTGAAAGCACTGCAGACCGCAATCGACGCCCTGCCTGAGCGCACGCGTGAAATCCTGATCGCCGCACGGCTCCGGGGACAGTCTCAGCAGGACATTGCGGACCGATTCGGCATCACGGCGCGCATGGTGCGCATAGAATTGCGTCGCGCGCTCGACCTTTGCGAAGCCCAGCTTGAAAAAGATACGACAAATCGTTTCCTGTCGGGCTCATCACAAACGTCTATAGATAAGGCAAACCACCTTCCACCCATACCGGCGCCCCCAAAGCGGGATGATGGACGGTGAATGGATATCCGGCGATGACGATGGACGAACGGTCCGTCCCGCATGAAGCATTGCGACGCCAGGCCAAGGACTGGGTCGTCCATCTTTCCACCGGGAAGGTGACGGAAGCTGATCTACGCGCGCTCGAACGCTGGCGTGCGGAAAGTCCGCTTCACGCGCAAGCCTATGCGCAAGCCTGCCAGTTGTGGGGCATGCTCGGCTCGCCGTTGGAGGCGTCAGCGCATGCGGTAGACAAGGCTGCAACAATCCGAATTCCGGGTATCAGCCGGCCGATCGGACGCCGTGCGTTTCTGGGCGGCACATTGGCCGCTTCGGCGGCGGCCGTCGCGGGCATCATGGTCGTCCGGCCACCCCTCGAATTGTGGCCCGCGCTCAGCGAATTGGCGGCGGATTACCGCACTGGAACCGGCGAGCAACGCAAGATCGAGCTTGCGGATCGGGTTTCGATCGAGCTCAACACGCGGACGAGCCTGAACGTGCGCGAGCAAACAGAGACAGCCGACAAAATCGAGCTGGTCGCCGGCGAAGCCGCGGTGTCGGCCGGACAGCGCCCGGTGGTCGTGCATGCCGCAGCGGGGCAGGTCGCTGCGAGCAATGCACAGTTCACCGTGCGTTGCGATGGCGCCGAGGTGCGCGTGGCGTGTCTTGCCGGGATGGTCAAGGTCGATTGCAGTGGACGCACCGCGATCCTCCGGCCGCGTGAGCAGATCATCTATGCCGCGCACGATCTCGGACCAATTGCCGCGGTTGCCCCCGAAGTCGTGGCCGCCTGGCGCGATGGACTTCTGATCTTTCAGGATGAGCCGTTGGCGCGTGTCATCGAGGAGGTCAACCGCTATCGCGCCGGCCGGATCATCCTGATGAATGCGGCTCTCGGCGAGCGCAGAGTATCGGCACGCTTCAAGCTCGACCGTCTCGATGCCGTTTTGACTCAGTTTCAGGAGGTCTTCGGCGCCAAGGCCACGCCGATCGGCGGCGGCTTTGTCGTGCTGACCTGATATCGTGATACCTTTGAGTATTCTGTCGACGATGCGACCTGTTTTCGCGGGAAGCGCGAGATCGCGAGCCTCGGGATCGATCCACCAGAAATTATTCGCTGAATCCATTTCCTCTCATAGGGGGCTGAAACGTCACGCCTACCGCAATGCGCGCCGCGCTGCATTGCTCACCGGCGTCAGTGTGGCGGCGCTGTTCTTCTCCGACCCGGTCGCGATAGCTCGTCCCTTGGGTGGACAGGCGCCGACACCGTCGGCAGCGGCGATCGCGGCAGCGCAATCGGCGCAACAGGAAGCCGCCCGCGCCGCGAGTCAGTCCTCGGATGCACTCAAGCGGGCGACGCTCGCGATCCAGGCGCAGCAGGCCAGCCAACAGGCGGCCCGTGATGCCGCGCGCGCCGCAGTGAATGCGTCTTCGATCCCCAATGGTTTGGGCGTCGGTGGACTTCAGCGGCCGGCCGGCGCTGTTCCGGGAACCGACCTGTGGCAGGGGGCGAACCTGCCGACACAGTTCACGGACGGCGACCGCGTCAAGGTCAATATCGGGCAGACCCAGCAGAAGGCCATTCTCACCTGGGACACTTTCAATGTCGGCGCTCGGACCGATCTGCGGTTTGAGCAGCACGGCAACCGCGACTGGGTCGCGCTCAACCGGGTGCTCGGCACGGATGCGCGGCCGAGCCAGATCCTCGGCAATATCAAGGCCGACGGCTCGGTCTACGTGATCAACCAGAACGGCATCATCTTCGGCGGCGGAAGCCAGATCAATGTCGGTGCGCTGATCGCATCGACGGCGAAGATGTCGGACGAGCAATTTCTGAAGGGCATCTATTCAACGCAGACGGGATCGACCTGGACGCCGAGCTTCACCGACGCGGCGGCGCTGCTCGGCAATGGCACGGGCGGCGGGGTGGTCAAGGTCGAAGCGGGTGCACAGATCGAGACGCGCGCACCGGCGTCCGTCACATCCGGCGGCGGCTTCGTGCTCTTGATGGGCGGGCAGGTCGTCAATGCCGGCTCGATCGCGACACCGCTGGGCCAGGCTCAACTGGCGGCGGGCGATGACTTCGTGCTGCGCCGTGGCTATGGCACCGACCAGAACGTCGCATCGACCACGCGCGGCAGCGAGATCGCGCCAGTGTTGCATACCGGCGGCCTCGTCGGGCTGGTCCGCAATGACGGTGTGGTCTTCAGCGCGCAGGGCGACATCACGCTCGCCGGCCGCACCATCGAGCAGAACGGCGCCCTGGTCGCCTCGACCTCGGTCAACACCCGCGGCACCATCCATCTGCTCAATTCGGCGACCGACACGCGCGGCAGCGTGACGCTCGGCGCGGGCAGCGTCACCACCGTCATCCCCGAGCTCGAGAGCGGGGAGACCGCGCTCAACGGCCAGCGCGACGCGCTGATCACGGCGTCCGCCACCGCGAACCAGCAGCGCGGCCAGTCGGCGACCGGTCGGTTCGACAATCTCTCCCTGCTTGCCGATCGTCTCGATCAGTCGCGCATCGAGATCGTCACTGGCGGCAATGTGATCTTCAAGGGCGGCGAGGGAGCAGGTTCGCTGACCATGGCGCAGGGCGGGCAGGTGGCGGTGTCCGCTGGCGGGCGCATCTTCACCGAGAGTGGCGCCACGATCGACGTCTCCGGCGTGCGCAACGTGTCGCTGGCGATGTCGGCCAACAACATCATGGTCAATATCCAGGGCAATGAGCTGCGCGATTCACCGCAGAACCGGGACAGCAATGCGCTGAAGAACGCCGACGTCTGGGTCGATATCCGCGATCTGACCTACGTGCCGTCGGGCACGGGCGGCTATGAGGGCGATCGCTACTACACGCCGGGCGGGCTGCTCGAAGTCGGTGGCCATCTCGCCAACATCCGGCACAGGATCGGCGAATGGAGCGCAGTTGGCGGCACCATCACGCTGTCGGCGCCGGCGGTGATCGCGCAGGCCCGATCGGTGTTCGACATCTCGGGCGGCTCGATCCGCTATGAGGCCGGCTATATCCGGACCACGAACTTCCTTGGGGCCGACGGGCGGCTCTACAACATCAACGATGCCCGCGCCGACATGACCTTCTATGGTCTTGGCAGCGGCTTCATCCGCAAGCACGAGCGCTGGAACGTCACCGAGGTCTGGACCAGCCCGTTCGGCCGCGGCCGCGAGAGCGTGCGTTGGGAGGAGGGCTACACGGTCGGGCGCGATGCCGGACGGCTGATTCTGTCCACGCCGACGGCGGTGTTCGAGGGCGACATCCTCGCCGACGTCGTCACTGGCGAGCGGCAGCAGCAGGCGCGGCCTGAAGGCATCACTGATGGTTACAAGGCTGCGCAAAATACGATCGCGCAGGCCGGCTCGCTCGTGCTGGGGCGCTATGACCTGACGGCGGGGAACAACGGGCCCTATGCGGTGGATGTCAGAATCGGCGATGTCGCCGACGTCACCGGCAATCTGACGAGCGACGCCGCGCTGTCCGGGGAGCGCACCGGCACCGCATGGTTTGATGCCGATCGCCTGAACGAGGTCCGGCTTGGCGGGCTGACGCTGGAGACGCGTGGTAAGATCGCCATCGAGAGCGACCTGACGCTGGCCGATGGCGGCGTGCTGACGCTGGCTGCACCCACAACCGACATTGCCGCCGATGTCACCGCGCGCAGCGGGTCGATCCGCGCGACCAACTGGTTCGCGATCCACCCCAACAGCGCCGCCGTTCCCGGCGAGCTGTTCGATGCTGATGGCGCGGCTTCCATCACGCTGCGCGAGGGCGCGATGCTGGATGTGCGTGGTCTGTGGGTCAATGCCGTCGTTGAACCGGCCGATACCGATAAGCTGGCGCATATCGACGGCGGCGATGTCTTCCTGGCCACCAGCGCCAATGTGACGATGGAGAAGGGTAGCCGGATCGACGTGTCCTCGGGCGCGGCCTTGAAGGAGACGAACAAGACCGTCGGCGGCGCGGGCGGCGATGTCATTCTCGCCAGCGGAGCGCCCCAGAATGGTCCCGTCGGTTCCAATAGCACGCTGAAGCTCGATGGCGATATCGCCGGTTATGGCGTGAAAGGCGGCGGCACGCTGCAAATCGAGACCGCAATGGCGGTCGCGATCGGTGGCGGATCGTCGCAAGGTCTGTCGCTTGCCACCGATCTGTTCCAGTCCGGTTTCTCAAAATATGACATTACCGGCTATGGCGGCGTCAAGGTGGCGGAAGGCGCGGCGCTGGATGTGTTCGCGCCTGTCTACCGGGTCAAGGACGGGGGCTTCGGCGTACCCTCCGCCGCTGATACGTCGAGCGCGCTTGAGATATGGACGCCGCCGCTGTGGCAGGAAAATGCGGTCAAGGGGGTGCTCACCCAGCGCGCCGGCGCCAGCCTGAAGCTTGGTTCCGGCGGGCCTTATGTGGCGGTGAAAGCGCCGGTCGAAATAAGCGAAGGCGCGGTCGTCACCGTCGATCCGGGCCAGAAGATCGAGCTCAGCGGCGGGGGCCAAATCACCATCAATGGGCGGTTGAACGCCTATGGCGGCCGCATTGCCATCACCGATCTGAGCCTCCCCGGCTATGACGGCACCGCCAAACCCACCTCGGTGTGGATCGGCGACAGAGCGGTGCTGGATGTGGCGGGCCGTGCCTATGTGGCGCGCGATGGCAAAGACCGCCGCTATGGCGTGGTGCAGGATGGCGGCAGCATCGAGATCGGCGGCGCGATCGACTGGGAAGATGTGAAGACCAATACCAATCGTCCGTCGGACCGCTTCCTGATCATCCGTCCCGGCGCGGTGCTCGATGCGTCGGGCGCAAGCGCGGTGCTGGATATCCCGGAAAGCGGTCTTGGCGCTGCCGGACAGCCGGTGGCCGTCGCGGGCGACGGCGGCTCGATCGTGCTGCGGTCGGCCAACGGCCTTTATCTCGATGGCTTTATGCACGCGGCGGCGGGCGGCGAAGGCGCTTCGGGCGGCACGCTCGGCATCGCGTTTACCGGCTCCGAATGGAGGAACGGCATGCCGGTCGATCCGGCACTTCTTAACCCGCGCGTGATCACGCTGGCGCAAACACAGGGCGAAAGCGTGCTGTCGCCGGGTCTTGCGGCGGGCGCGGCCGATGCGGGCCTCACCTATGGCTTCGCGCGGCTGGGCAAGGACCGCATCGAGGCGGGCGGGTTCGATCATCTGTCGCTGGCGGGCACGGTTTTCGCCGAGGGCGATTTGAGCCTGGCGCTGCGCGGCAGCTTCCGCCTCTTTGGTGGCCTCGCCTTGGCCGGGTCGGCGCCGGACAGGGCGGCAGTGGCGATATCAGCTCCCTATGTGCGCCTGGCGCAGACCTATTATCCTACCCTGTTCTCTGGCGCCAACATCATCAAGCCGACCCCGGCGCCTACTGCGGCGAGGCCGGGAGCTCGGCTGGCCGTCGATGCCGACCTGATCGATATCGGCGGCAATGTTTTCCTTTCCAGCTTCGGCGAAACGGCGCTCACGAGCCGGGGCGATATAAGGCTGCTCAATGGCTATAATGCGGATGTGAACGCGGGCAATTGGCCGACGCAATTGGTCGTGCCCGGCAATCTGACGCTTACGGCGGCGCAAATCTATCCGGCCACCGGCGCGACGGCGAGGATCATGGCCGGCGCCATCCCCATCTCCGCCGGGAGCGTTACCGACGTAAAAATCACCGACCCGAACGGCCGGCTGACGATCCGCTCCATCGGCGGCGCCACGCCCGATGTGCCGTATTCCGTCTTCGGCACGCTCATGCTTGGCGCCGCGTATATCGATCAGGGCGGCGTGGTCCGTGCGCCCCATGGCAGCCTCCAGATCGGCACCACCTCTTTCACGGCCGCCAAGGGCATCCAGAGCCAAGTCACTTTCCTGCCGGGCAGCCTGACCTCGGTCAGCGCGGCGGGACTCACCATGCCCTATGGCGGCACGCTGGATGGCATCGTCTATCGCTACAACGGCGTGGAGGTCCAGCCGGACGGGATAAGCCCCCGCGGCTCAGGCGATGAGCCCAAGCGCGGGATTTCGCTCTACGGCGTCGCGGTCGATGTGCGGGAGGGCGCGACGCTCGACCTCTCGGGCGGCGGTGACCTCACCGGCGCGGGCTTCGTCAGCGGGCGCGGCGGCTCGGTCGATGTGCTGCGCGCCGCGTTTGCCGACGCCAATCCCGCCTATGGCTTCAGCCGGTCGGGCAATGCCGTCTATGCCATCGTCCCCGGCTTTGCCGGCGGCTATGCGCCGGTTGCCGCCGATGCGGGCGCGGGCAACCCGGGTATCGGGCGGCAGGTGACGATCCCTGCGGGCATACCCGGCCTGCCGGCGGGCACCTATACGCTGCTGCCATCCACCTATGCGCTGCTGCCGGGCGCGTTCCGCGTCGAGATCGGCGCCGGCAATCAGATGGGCCTCGCCGGCGTCACCGGCATCGGCAACGGCTCCTATGTCGCGGCGGGGCTCATGGGAACCGCCAATACCGGCGTGCGCGACACGCTGGCGAGCCAGATCATCATCACCCCTGCGACAAGTGTCCGCACCCATTCGTCCTACAATGAGAAGAGCTACAATGATTTCGTGCTGGCCGATGCGGCGCGGCGCGGCATTGCGCGCGGCATGATGACCGTGGACGCCAAGACACTGGCGCTGATGCCGAGCGCGGGGGCGGGGCTGGGCGATACGCCCGCCCTCAAATTCGACGGCAAGGCGCTGTTCGCGCCGCAGGCCGGAAGCGTTGGCTTCGGCGGCACACTGGCGGTGGGGATCACTTCAAATCGTCCGATTGAAATCCTTGCCGATGGCCAGAAGCCGGCGGGGACGGACAAGAACGGCGTCGCGCTCTATGCCAGCGATCTCAGCGGCTTCGGCGCATCGCGCCTGTCGATCGGCGGCGTACCCGTGGTGAGCTATGGCGGCACCCAGGTGGGCTTTATCGGCCCCGCCAATTCCGTGATCGTCCGCTCGGGCGCGGTGCTGTCGGCGCCGGAGGTGTTTCTGATCGCCGCGGGAAGCGATGCAAGGCCGGGGGAGGGGCGCATCGTGGTCGAGCAGGGCGCGTCGATCACCACGATCGGCCGTGGCGCGCCGAGCTATGATTCCAGCGACGGCTTCATTTTCGGCGGCGGCAACATGAGCATGCTCGCGGTGTCCAATGGTTGGATCAATTTGCTGGCTCCGACCCAGCCCGGCAGCGTGCCGGTCGATATCGGCGGCTGCATCACGGTCTGCTCAGGCGAAACCACGCTTTATACCGAAGGCACCATCGGCGTTTCCACCGACAAGGCCTTCACGCTCGCCGACAATCTTCGCTATGGCGCGCGCAATCTGGTGCTGGGGGTCTCGGCGGTCAATCTCGGCTCCAGCGAAAGGCTGGCCGCTGCCCGCGCCGCGGGCCAGCTCCCGCCGGGCATGACGCTCAATCAGGATGTGCTGGCGGGCCTGCTCAAGGGCAACACCGCCATCGGCACGCCCGCGCTTGAAACGCTGGTGCTGAACGCGCGGGAATCCTTCAATCTGTTCGGCTCGGTCGAATTGAACACGCTCGCCACCGGCACCGGCAAATCGTCGGTTCAGCGGCTGGTGTTCGGCACCCCCGCCGTCTACGGCTATGGCGCGGCTGATGACAAGGTCACCATCACCGCCGGAGAGTTCATCTGGGCGGGCGCGATAGCCGCCGGCCAGAGCTCGGTTCCGGGCTATTCGACACCGGCCGCGCCGGGCGCCGCGATGCGCGACCTGCTCGGAGACGGCAGCCTCGACATCGTGGCTGACCGCATCCTGCTCGGCTATGCGCCCAACACCCAGCCCAATAATCTGGTTTCCGCCGATCGTCTCGCGCTCGGCTTCGCGTCCGTCAATCTGACGGCGAGCGACCGGATCACCTCCAGCGGCAAGGGGTCGCTCGCGGTCTATCACCATCAGGGCGACTATGTGGCCGATAAGGGCTGGCAATATAGCGGCGGCGACTTGACGCTGAACAGCCCGCTCGTGACGGGCGAGGCTGGCTCGGTCAATAGCCTCACGGCGGGCGGCGCGATCACGCTGTCAGGCGCGGGGAAGACGGCAGGCAGCGACACGCTGGGCGCGGAACTGCAACTTGCGGCGCAAAGGATCGGTATCGGCACGACGCTGGCGTTTGCCTCCGGCAAGCTGGCGCTCAACGCCGCGCAGGATATCACGCTCACCGACAAGGCCCGCATCGATCTTGCGGGACGCGCGGTCAAGATGTTCGACGTCACCAAATATAGCTGGGGCGGCGACCTCATATTGGCCAGCACGGGCGGAAACATCCTTGCTGCGTCGGGTTCGCTCATCGATCTCTCGGCGAAGAACAATCGCGGCGGCGCGATGAGCGTTACGGCGCTGGGGACCGCGGCGGGGCATGTCGATCTCACGGGAACCATCCTCGGTTCCGCCAGCGGCGCATATGATGCCGGCGGCACGATCGTCCCCTATGATGCCGCGCAATTGACGTTGCGGGCGCAGACGCTGGCGGATTTCGCCGGGCTCAACAGCCGGCTCAACGCGGGCGAAGTCTTCGGCGCGCGGCGCTTCCAGATCAAACAGGGCGATCTCACGGTTGGCGACGAGGTAAAAGCGCGCGAGGTGCAGATCGTCGTCGATGGCGGTAATCTCACCGTCAATGGCCGCATCGACGCCAGCGGTTATCAGGTCGGCGCGATCCGGCTTGCCGCCAAGCGCAGCCTCACCCTCAACGGCACGCTCGACGCGCATGGCACGGGGATGCGCTTCGACAGCTATGGCAAGATCATCGACAGTCCGAACCGGGCCATCGTCGATTTGACGAGCCGCGAAGGCAGGCTCACGCTTGGGACCAATGCGGCAATCGATTTGCGCGCCGGAACCGGAATCGCGCAAGGCACGGGCGCGGGCAGGAACGACGGCAAGGCGCGCGGCACGCTCGACCTCAACGCCGCGCGGGTGGGCGCGGATGATGTGGCGATCGATATTCTGGGGACACCCGCGATATCAGGCGCGAAGACGACAGCCGTCAATGCCTTCCGCAGCTATGACGATGCGCCGCTGGCGGACCTGCCCGACGTGTCGGGCGCGCGGCCGCAGCTCATCACGCAAGCCTATCTCGACACCATCGACGGCCACAGCCAGGCCTTCATCAACGCCGCGCTCGGCAATGCGTCGCTCACCGCGCGTCTGAAGCGCCTTGGCGATTATCATTTGCGTCCCGGCGTCGAGATCGTCAGCAACCAGGCGACCAATCCCGGCGGCGCGCTGACGGTTTCGGGCGATATCGACCTGTCGAACTATCGCTACGGCCCCAATGCCAATCGTCTCAACCCGGCGCTGCGCGGCTTCGGCGAGCCGGGTGTGCTGGTCATCCGCGCGGCGGGCGATTTGAACATCCATGGCAGCATCAATGACGGCTTCGCGCCGCCGCCTGACAATCCCGACGAAAAGGGCGCGGGCTGGGTGCTGACCGAGGGGCGCGACGATCTGAACGGCGGCAAGACGCCGTTCGGCGGCGACATCGTGGTCCCCATCGATGGCGTGGTGCTGGATACGGGAACGCAGTTCCAGCAGGGCGCGGTGCTCAATTATGATATCCCGGCCGGCGCGGCGACATTGCCGGCAGGCACGGTTCTGCCGGTCGCGATGGTGCTTGACGGCAATCTGACGCTGGTGGCGGGGCAGGTGCTGGCGGCGGATGTGGTGACATCATCAGGCACACTCATCAAGGCGGGCACCGTGCTGGGCGAGGCCCTGACCTTGACGCCGGGCGCGCGGCTCGGCGCGGGCACGCGCCTTAATGCGGATGCCAAGATGGCGGCCTTCACTTGGCCCAAGGGCGTGCCGCTGCCGGTGATGCTCGCTACCCGCCAGCGCATCACGCTGGCGCGCGGCGCGGTGATACCGTCCCAAACCAAGGTGGAGCTGGTGGACGACAAGCCGGTCAATCTGTGGCCGGTCGATGCCGACGGACGCCAGAACCGCCGCAACTGGGCGCTGGCGCCGATGCTGCCGGAAGGGGCGACCTCGTGGGACATGACGGCGGTGGCGGGAGCGGATCTCAGCTCCGCCGATGTGCGGGCGCTCGATGTGGCCGGCAAGGGCGATATCGTGCTGGCGGATACGCATTATGGGATGCGTGGCTCTGTGCAAGATTCATCTGTCTTGAGATTCACGAAGGCTTTCGTATCCGACATTTGGGGCGATCCAGCCGTAGAGGGAATGACGCTGGAAGAATTCTTGGCCTATACCGGCTTTCCCTCGATAGAAGCGGCTCTTGGTGTCAGTCTGGAAGAACTCTGCGGACTTGGCGATTTCTGCGTTGGCGGCGGCGGCGGTGGCACGAAGACCTACACCTACAGCCCGGAATACCCACTCTACAGTGTGCTGCGCGCCGGCACCGGCGATCTGAATCTGCTCGCGAGCCGCGATGTGCGCATGATGTCGATGTTCGGCGTCTATACGGCGGGTACGCCGACCGCGCTGCCGGGCGGCGAGACCGCCAACGCGGGTTTCAACCTGCCGCGCGGCACACGCGCCGGTACCGATTCCATTCTCGGCACGGTCAATGAAAGCATGGATTACAGCGCCGCGCTGGCGGCTTATCGGGCGTGGTATCCCGATCAGGGCGGCAATCTGCTGGTTTCCGCCGGCCGCAATGTGAGTGGCGATAGCTGGGACAAGGACTCGGCCAGCGCTACAAAGGAGAAATTTCAAGCAGCCCTCTATTCCAGCAGCGCGGTCGGCAATTGGCTGTGGCGGCAGGGTAACAGCGGCACGGCTGGGGTGAATGACATCGCCACGAACTGGTGGATCAATTTCGGCACTTATGTGAACAGCTCCGACGCAGGGGGCGCCACGCCACGTCTGGTCGGCTTCACCGGCTTCGGCGCGCTGGGCGGCGGCAATGTCGATATCATCGCCGGCGGCAATGCCGGCGTGGTCGATGCGCGCGGCGATGCCGCCCGCAACACCAGCGCCAATCGCTCGGCGCGATCGGAGGGGCTGGTCGCGGCGGTCGGCTCGACCGGGCGTGTGGTTGGCGGCGATCTCGTGCTGACGGGCGGCGGCGATCTCTCGATCAAGGCGGGCGGTTCGTTCAATTCCGATCTGGAGTCCGTCACGGCGACATATCCGAGGCCGGTCTCGCATCTTCTCGACCTCAACGGCGTCTTCACCAATCTGCGCGGCGCGGTCGCGTTTGAAAGCGGCGCGCTCGGCGGCATCAAGGACGGCTATAGCGCGAATGGTGGCGGTATTCGTCCGGATGACCCGTTCGTCGCCGCCGGTGGCACCCCCTTGGGCGGGCCGGTGCTGATGCTGGGCGACGCCGTCGCCACTATCGATACGCGCGGCGACCTCGTACTGGGCGGCGCGGGCGATCCGGGCCGTGTGGGCCTCGTGAACACGTCGCCCTTCACCTATAATGGCGCAGCCTTTAGCGGCCAGGGCGAAGGCTGGTTCTCGCTCTGGACCCGGAATACCGCCATCAATCTGTTCTCCGCCGGCGGCGATTTGACGCCCACTCTCACGCCGAATGCGCAGATGCGGGGCAGCGCTGGGGGCAGCAATGTCAGCGTGGAGGATCTGCCGGCGGGTGTTACCCCTAGCTACCAATATTTCATCTATCCCTCCATCCTGAGCGCTGTCGCCGCCAGCGGCGATATCAAACTGGGCCAGGGCGCTTTCGACGTGACCAATGGGCCCCAAGCCTCGGGCCTGCTGCTCGCGCCATCGCCGAAAGGCCAGCTCGAACTGCTGGCCGGCGGCTCGATCTATGCCCCCACCCACAGTTACAGCATCAGCATTTCGGGCGCGGACACCGCGCTGCCGACGCCCTTCCGCACGGCCTTCGCGGGCTATCGCACTCACAGCAATGGTGCCGATCCAACGTTGCTGGCGCACAATCTATCGGCTGATGGCACTAAGGGTATCGCAACGCTGTTCGCTTTCGGTCCCAATACGCCGCTCGACGCCGCGCTCCATGCCGGCAATGCAACCCCGTCGCGTTTCTATGCCGTGTCGGGCGATATTGTCGGCCTCGAGACCGGGGCCGTTCGCGACATGAAGGCGAGATCGCCAGTGTTCGGTCAACGCAGCATCATGACCTGGTATGAAGCCGGAGCGCCGGTATGGATGCGCGCCGGCGGCGACATATTGGGCGCGGACATCGTATCGGTGCATAGCAATTCGACCGATATGTCGCTGATCGAGGCCGGCGGCGACATCGTCTACAGCAATGTGACGGTTGCCGGCCCCGGCGCGCTGGAAATCACGGCGGGCCATGGCATCCAGATGGAGGACAAGGCCTCCGTCACCTCCGTGGGCGCGATCATCAGCAACGACAAGCGCGACGGCGCCTCCATCACCATGATGGCCGGAATGGAGGGCGCGGACTGGAATGCGATCCGCGCCCGCTATCTCGACCCGGTCAACCTCGCCGATCCCGCCCGCCCGCTTGCTGACCAGCCGGGCAAGGCGGTCAAGATCTACGCGAAAGAATTGTCCGGCTGGCTCAAGGAACGCTACGGCTTCACCGGCACGGATAAAGAGGCACTGGCCTATTTCGACGGCCTTGCGCCGGAGCAGCAGCGCATCTTCCTGCGGCAGGTCTATTATGCGGAGCTGCGCGAGGGCGGCCGGGAATACAACAAACCCGCCAGCAGCCGCTACGGCTCTTACCTACGCGGCCGCCAGATGATCGCGACGCTGTTCCCGGACAAGGATGCGCAAGGAAACGAAATCGTGCGCGCCGGCGACATCACCCTCTTCGGCGGCTCGGGCGTGAAGACGCTGTTCGGCGGCGATATCGAGTTCATGGCCCCGGGCGGCCAGATCGTCGTCGGCGTCGAAGGCCAGGTACCACCCTCCACGGCGGGCGTGGTGACGCAAGGGACAGGCGATATCGGCTTCTATTCGAAGGGTTCCGTGCTGCTCGGCCTGTCGCGCATCATGACGACGTTCGGCGGCGATATCCTCGCCTGGTCGGCGGAAGGCGACATCAACGCCGGCCGTGGCGCAAAGAGCACGATCGTCTACACGCCAGCGAAGCGCGTTTACGACAATTATGGCGCCGTGACCCTGTCGCCAAACGTGCCGTCCTCAGGTGCGGGCATCGCGACCCTCAACCCCATCCCAGGTGTCGCAGCGGGCAATGTCGATCTGATTGCACCGCTCGGCACGATCGATGCGGGCGAGGTGGGGATTCGCTCCTCCGGCAACATCAACCTCGCGGCGCTGCAGATCGTCAACGCCGCCAACATCCAGGCGCAGGGCAATGTCACCGGCGTGCCCACGGTGCAGGCGCCGCCGGTCGCGGCATTGTCCACCAGCAACAACATGACGGCGGCGACGCAACAGGTTCAGCCAACCGCGCCCAGCACCAACGACCGTCCGTCGATCATCATCGTCGAATTCCTCGGCTTCGGTGGCGGCGACGGGACCTCGCCGGATGGCGGTGAGGAGCGCCGTCGACGTGACCAAGGTCGACAGAGCTACGATCCGACGAGTTCGGTCCAGTATGTGGGCGTGGGGCAGTTGACGGACGATCAATTGCGGAAACTGACGCCGGAGGAGCAGTACCGGCTCGCCCGCCAATAGTCGGCGGACCTGCGCACGAACGTGTCGTTGAGGCTGCGGCTCGGCCTCAACGGACGCAACTTCAATTTGTTGTTGAATCGCGGAAGCTGGCTGATATCGGCAAACGGAAGCCAGTCGAACACTCGCTTGGCCGGCCAACATAGCGTCGAGCGCCTTACGCCTTGCACCATGCGGATGATTGAGGAAGGTAACGCGAGTTGGTTCGGTGCGGGGAAGGCGGTAGCGCTCCCGCGCCGCCGAAGCAGACGCTGCGCCCCCATGATGGGCTGGAGCGAGAGTTCAAATCTTTCAATTGGTGAGTGGGCAGCATGTGCACGACGTGCGCACCGGGAGATCAAGAAAATCTAGCGACAGCCAATGTGAGCAAGCCTTCCGAAGCGGGGCGGGGCCGCCTCCGGTTGGCGCACGACCAAAAATTTTGGGTCGGGAGATAGGCGAGTGGCTGACGAGCAGTCTCACTTGTCGGAGGTGGAAAGCGTCACTCTATCACCGGGCATTCGCGCGGCCGATGTCTGGCCCGCAGACATCGGTAACGGAACGTACCTACGACATAGGTAACAACCTCGTGCTGAAGGGGTTGTCGAGGGGCCGCAAGGTTTTCTGCTCGAGGGCGAGTTCAGGCAGTGCGCTGAAATCGCCGTTGTTGTGCATTTGATGCCGTGTCGGCGCGGGGCGCTTTTCGGAGCCCTCGTCCTGCAACCGCCATATCTCGATCAGGCCGCATGGGTTTTTGCCAAACAGGCAGCCTTCTATCGTGTCGAGCTTCAGCAGGGCCAGCAAGGAGGATGGTGCTGTCGCGTAAATCCGATAGCGGCATCGTTTCCTTGTAGCTGGCCGTTTGCTCGTCAGCGCAAGCCATTGGTGGTCCTGGCCGGACACCGAGCAGAACGAATCTGCTTTGCCTGAATCGGCCGTCACCGAACGTGCATTGCAGAAGACTCCGGCGTGTTTCGGATAGGCTCGTCGGAGCCCGACGCCAAAAGGGACCGCTGTCGTGGGCGAGGCGATCTGTATTTCCCGGCTGAAATCGGGCCTAAATAGTAAAATAATATTACTAGTCAGGGCCTTCCTGGCGTGAAATATTGGCTTGGCTGCCTCAAACGAGCAGCCCGAAGGTGCCATGCCACCGCTATGCCGGCGGAGAGCACCCGGAAACAAGCATTTCGGGAGAACGCGCCTCATGCCCCCCAAAGCCTTTCGTGCGGCTATCGTTACGTCGCCAACCTCGTGGCGCGCATCCTGCCGTTCGCCTCGATCGCGCTGCAGCGGGCAATGACCGCGGTGGCGCATCGCTCGGCGGTCGCCAGTGCTGGGGCAAACCCATGACTTCGCAGCTTGTCGTGATTCCGACGCGGCGCGCCCATTCCAATCATGCCGAGGTGGCCCGCAGCATTGGCACTGACATCATCGCCGGCCGCTATGCGGAAGGGACCCGGCTGCCCGGTGACGCCGAACTCACCGCGATGTTCGGTGTCTCACGCCCAGTGCTGCGTGAGAGCGTGAAGACGCTGGTGGCCAAGGGGCTGCTCAGCACCAAGGCACGGGTCGGCACTGTTGTGCGGGAGCGCGGCGCGTGGAACATGTTCGATGCCGATGTGCTCGCCTGGCATCTCGATGCGGGCATAGACAAGCGTTTCCTCGGCGACCTCGCGGAGATTCGCCTGGCGGTCGAACCGCGGGCGGTGGCGCTCGCGGCAGCGCGACGCTCGGAAGCCGATATCTTGGAGCTTCAGCGCAGCCTCGATCGGATGCGGCGGGAGGCCTCGGACTCCGTCGGCTTTGCCGATGCCGACCTTGCCTTGCACATCGCCGTCGCCAACGCATCCGGCAATTTGTTCATGCGCTCGATCGGTCATGTGATCGAGGCGGCGTTGCGCGCGTCGTTTCTGCTCAGTGCGCCGGTCGAAGCGGGCGATCGCGAAACCGTGCTGCTTTGGCATCAACGCATCGTCGACGCCATCGCGGCGGGCGATGCTGAAACGGCCGCGGCGGCCATGATCGAGGTCATCCACAACGGCATGCGGCGGCACGAAGGCACGGCAAACGCGAACTCATCGGCTCAAGAAGCACTGTCAGTTGAAGCGCGGGAAGGACCATGACAGCACCGCGTGTCGCTATTGTTGGCTTCGGCAAGATTGCGCGGGATCAGCATGTTACCGCCATCGCCGCGACCGATGGGCCGGGCCGACCCAGGATCGTCGAAGTGTTCGAAGGCTGAGCCATGGCCAACACAGCCCCACGCATTGCACGGGATGTCTTCGGCACGCTGGCGGACGGTCGTCCGGTTGAGCGCGCGGTGCTTCTGGGTGCACGGGGCTTCGAAGCGCATATCATCACCTATGGCGCGGCACTTCAGGCGCTGATGGTGCCCGATGCGCAAGGTGCGTGCGACGACGTCGTGCTCGGCCATGACGATCTCACCGGTTACTTGAACGTGCGGGGCTTCTTCGGCGTCACGGTCGGGCGCTACGCCAATCGCATCGCCAACGCCCGTTTCGAGATCGATGGCGAGGTCGCGCGGCTTGCGGCCAATGACGGCGCGCACGCTCTTCACGGCGGGCCAGAGGGCTTTGACCGAAGGCTCTGGCAGATTATCGAGATCGAGGACGGCGTCGAGCCCATGGTTACGCTTGCCTACGTCAGCGACCATGGTGAAGAGGGTTATCCCGGCCGGCTCAGTGTTCGTGTCACCTATCGGCTGACCGGCCCGACGGAGCTGTCGGTACGCTTCGAGGCATGCGTCGACCGTTCGACGATCGTCAACCTGACCAATCATAGCTTCTTCAATCTCGAAGGCGCCGCGTCCGGCCTGGCCATATTGGATCATCGGCTCACGATCGCTGCCGATCATTTCCTCGCGATCGATTCGGGCGCGATTCCGTTGCCGGGGCCGCCGCGCGCGGTTGCCGATACGCCGTTCGATTTCCGTAGCCTCACACCGATAGGAGACCGGATCCGCCGCGACGATACCCAGCTGCGCTACGGCCGGGGCTACGATCACAACTTCTGCCTCGACGGCGCCGGCGAATTGCGCCTTGTTGCGCGGCTCGAAGCGCCGCGGTCGGGGCGAATCCTCGAGCTCCTGACCGATCAGCCCGGATTGCAGGTCTACTCGGGAAACTATCTCGACGGGTCGATTGCCGGGAAACGCGGCCGGCTCTACCGGCAGTACGACGCGATCTGCCTCGAACCGCAGATCTGGCCCGACTCGCCCAACCGGGCAGACTTTCCAAGCGCGCAGCTGGCGCCCGGCTCCGTCTATCGGCACCACAGCGTCTACCGCTTTATTTCAGCAGGCAGCCTGACATGATGGAGCAGGTGCCGACTTCCATCCTATGCGCGGAGCGCTGCCATCTCGGCGAGGGACCGACCTACGACGCAGCGACCGATACTGCCTGGTGGTTCGATATCCTCGAGGGCAAGCTGTTCGAGGCTCACCTCGTGAGCGGACAAGTGCGCATCCATCGTCTCGGCAAAATGGCCAGCGCGCTTGCACGCATCGATGCCGAACATCAGCTGATCGCGGCGGAAGACGGTCTTTATATCCGCTCCATCCGCGACGGCGCTATGACGCTCTATCGTCCGCTCGAGGCCGACAATCCGCGCAGCCGATCCAACGACGCGCGGGTGCATCCGTCCGGAACGTTCTGGATCGGCACGATGGGGAGAAACGCCGAGGCTGGTGCCGGCAGCATCTATGCGCTCCATTGCGGCGAAATCTCAAAGCTGTTCGCCAATATCACCATTCCTAACGCGATCTGCTTTTCGCCTGACGGCGGGATCGGTTATTTCGCCGACACAGCCAAGAATGAGCTCTATCGCGTGGCGCTCGATCCCGCGACCGGTCTGCCGCGCGGCGCGCCCGAAGCTCTGCTAGAGCATCGCGGCATTGGCGGCCTTGACGGTGCCGTGGTCGATGCCGATGGCTTGATCTGGAACGCGCGCTGGGGCGGCAGTTGCGTCGACGTCTACAGTCCGCAAGGTGAGCACCTGCGCTGCCTGCACGTTCCGGCGCGGCAGGCGAGCTGCCCGGCCTTCGTCGGGCAGGATTTGTCGCGTCTCCTGGTTACCTCGGCCTGGCAGGACATGGATGAGGCGGCGCGTGCCGCCGATCCGGATCACGGGCGCACGTTCGTCCTTAAGGTCGCCGCGCACGGCCGCGCGGAGCCGGATATCAGGCTCGCCCGCTCTTAGGAGATCTTCGACGACCAAAACCACACCGCAACGAGAAACGTTCCTAAAACCGAAGGGAGTGAAACATGCTCAAGTTGAAGACGACGTTCCGTATGCTCGCGCTGGCGGGCCTCGCCGCCGCGATATGTAGCAGCGGCGCGCTTGCGCAGAAGGCGACGGTCGGCATCGCCATGCCGACCAAGTCGTCGGCGCGTTGGATCGATGACGGCAACAACATGGTCAAGGTGTTGAAGGAGCGCGGCTACGGCACCGACCTGCAATACGCGGAAGACGACATTCCCAACCAGCTCTCCCAGATCGAGAACATGGTGACCAAGGGAGCCAAGGTTCTGGTGATCGCGGCGATCGATGGCTCCACGCTCTCGGACGTGCTGAAGCAGGCCAAGGCCAAGGGCATCACGGTGATCGCCTATGACCGCTTGATCCGCGACACGCCGAACGTCGACTACTACGCGACCTTCGACAATTTTCAGGTCGGCGTGCTCCAGGCGCAGTCGATCGAGCAGGGGCTTGGACTCAAGGAGGGCAAGGGTCCGTTCAACATCGAGCTGTTCGGCGGCTCGCCCGACGACAACAACGCGTACTTCTTCTACAACGGCTCGATGTCGGTGCTGCACCCCTATATCGACAGCGGCAAGCTGGTCGTCGGCAGCAAACAGATGGGCATGGACAAGGTCTCGACCTTGCGCTGGGACGGCGCGACCGCGCAGTCCCGCATGGACAATCTGCTCAGCGCCTTCTACGGCAAGAAGCGTGTCGATGCGGTGCTGTCGCCCTATGACGGTCTTTCGATCGGCATCATCTCCTCGCTGAAGGGCGTCGGCTACGGCACGCCCGAGCAGCCAATGCCGATCGTCAGCGGGCAGGATGCAGAGGTGCCGTCGATCAAGGCGATGCTCCGCGGCGACCAATATTCCACCATCTTCAAGGACACCCGTGATCTCGCGAAGGTGACGGCTGACATGGTCGATGCGGCGCTCAGCGGCAAGGAGGTTCCCGTCAACGACACCAAGACCTACAACAACGGCGTCAAGGCGGTGCCGTCCTATCTGCTCAAGCCGGTGGTGGTATACAAGAGCAACTGGGACGGCGTGTTGATCGACAGCGGCTACTACAAGCGCTCGCAATTCGAGTGAGCGGATGGCGTCCGGCAGGCGTGCAGGGTCACGCCTGCCGGACAACATCTCGCCTGAGGAACTCTGCTGCAGGATTTGATCTGATGACGGCAATGCTAGAAATGCGCGGCGTCAGCAAGAGCTTTGCGGGCGTACAGGCGCTGCGCGACGTCAACTTCACCGTCGAGGCCGGCGAGATTCACGCGCTCGTGGGTGAGAATGGCGCCGGCAAGTCGACGCTGATGAAGGTGCTCAGCGGCGTCCATCCTTACGGCGACTATGAAGGCACCATCGTCTTCGACGGCGAAGAGCGGCGCTTTCGCGACATCAACGATTCCGAGGCGCTCGGGATCATCATCATCCACCAGGAGCTCGCGCTGATTCCGCTGATGTCGATCGCAGAGAACATCTTTCTGTCGCATCCGCCGGCGCGGTTCGGCGTTATCGACCGCGACGCGGTATATCGGCGCACGCGGGATCTGTTGACCCAGGTTGGCTTGCGCGAGTCGCCGGATGCGCTCATCACCGATCTCGGGGTCGGCAAGCAGCAACTGGTCGAGATCGCCAAAGCGCTCTCCAAGCGTGTACGTCTATTGATCCTGGACGAGCCCACTGCCAGTCTCAACGAAGCCGATAGCGCAGCGTTACTGGACCGGCTTGTGGCCTTCCGCGAACAGGGCATCGCTTCGATCCTGATTTCGCACAAGTTAAACGAGGTCGCCCGCATCGCCGACCGCATCACCGTCCTGCGCGATGGCCGTACCGTCGACTCGCTCGACTGCCGGACCGAGCAGGTGGAGGAAGACCGCATCATTCGCAGCATGGTCGATCGCGATCTCGCCCATCGCTTTCCGCCGCGCGAGGTCAGGATTGGGCACCCCGTGCTCGTGGTGGACAACTGGTCCGTGCATCACCCGCTCCATCCGGAGCGCCAAGTGATCAAGAACGTCGGCTTTCACGTGCGGCATGGCGAAATCGTGGGCATCGCCGGCCTGATGGGCGCCGGACGCACCGAATTCGCCATGAGCCTGTTCGGTCGGGCGTGGGGCTACAATATCAGCGGGCGTGTGCAACTGGACGGCCGCGAGGTCAGCCTTGCGACCGTCTCCGCGGCGATTGACGCGGGCCTCGCTTATGTGACCGAAGACCGCAAGCAGCTCGGGCTGATCCTCGCCGACGACGTGCGCAAGAACATCACGCTCGCGAGCCTTTTCCAGGTAGCATCGCGATGGGTCATTGACGACATCAGGGAGCTGAAAGCGGCGAGTGACTATCGCAATCGGATGCGCATCCGGTGCTCCGATGTCTACCAGGAAACCGGCCATCTCTCCGGCGGCAACCAGCAGAAGGTGGTGCTGTCGAAGTGGCTGATGACGGACCCAAAGGTTCTGATCCTGGACGAGCCGACCCGCGGGATCGACGTCGGCGCGAAGTATGAGATTTATTGTATCATCAACGAATTGGCGGAGGCCGGCAAGGGCATCGTGGTGATCTCCTCGGAAATGCCGGAGCTGCTCGGAATTTGCGATCGGATCTGCGTGATGAACGACGGCGCCTTCGTCGGCGAATTCGCCGCCGCGGACGCGACGCAAGAAAAGATCATGCGTGCGATCATGCGCAACAAGGCCGTACAAATCGTCGTCGAACATAACAAGATGCAAGCGGGTGGAATGCAGCCATGACCGACAAGACGGTTTCACTTCCAGAGCAGCGCGGGCACGCTGGATTCATCAAAAACAATCTGCGCAATTACAGCATGCTGCTGTCGCTGTTCGCGATCATGCTGTTCTTCCAGTTCATGACCGATGGCACGCTGCTGCAGCCCCTCAATCTCACCAATCTGGTGCTGCAGAACAGCTATATCGTGATCATGGCACTGGGCATGCTGCTCGTGATCGTCACCGGCCATATCGATTTGTCGGTCGGGTCGGTGGCCGGCTTCATCGGGGCGGTCGCCGCCGTGCTGATGGTTCGCTATCACGTCGATTACCCCGTGGCATTCATCGCCTGTCTGCTGGTCGGCGCGTCGATCGGGGCGGCGCAAGGCTATTGGGTGGCGTATTTCGGCATTCCATCCTTCATCGTCACGCTGGCAGGCATGCTGGTGTTCAAGGGGCTTGCGCTTGCGCTGCTACAGGGGCAATCGGTTGGACCGTTTCCGCCGACCTTCCAGAAACTGTCGTCGGGATTCATTCCGGAGCTGCTTCCCGGGGGCGGGACGCTGTATCCGACCTCGCTGTTTATTGGCGCAGTGCTGGCGCTGGCACTGGTCTATGCCAGCGCGAAGAGCCGTGCGCGCGAGCAATCGCATGGCATTGAGGTCGAGCCTTATGCGTTCTTTGTCGCGAAGAGTGCCGTGCTAGGCCGTGTGGACAGTTACCTTATCCAGAGCAGAGTGGCGGCAATGGCGACGACGGCGAAGTAGTTTCGCGCGG
>NZ_JBEGDB010000588.1:0-1410 GCF_043638955.1 Bradyrhizobium sp. 31Argb
GATCACCTCAAAAGCTCTTGTGCCACGGGGGCCGTCCACATATGGGTCCCGGGTCAAGCCCGGGACGACGGGGAGAGATTCCTATGCCTTATCGTCGCCGTGGCCCGCTTTGAGTGGCTGAACGGTTACCCGGTTTGTCAGGGCGGAGAGGGCCTCGATGGCCTCCTCGCACCACTCCGCCACGACCTGCTCATGGCGAAGGCCGATGCGAAGCCCGAGCAGCTTGCCCATATCGGCCGGCGAGGCGACACCTTGCGGGAACCGCTTGTTGAGGAGGCGCTCGTAGCGCTCGTAGCGGTCGCGGTGGTGTTCCAATCGCGCCATCAGGTCGGTGCGCAGCGGTTCGATATCGACGCTGTCGAGCGCGTAGAGCCGCACCAGGAGATCGTCCTTGATCGACGCCGGCATACTCGGACGCGCCGCCCAGTGCCGTAGCGCCGCCTTGCCTTCGGGGGTCAGCGTGTAAACCAGCTTGTTGGGCTTGCCGGATTGGACCACCTCGCGGGCCTGGACATGGCCGCGGTCGCGCAGCTTGGAAAGCTCGCGATAGATCTGCTGATGGTCGGCCTTCCAGAAGAAGCCGATGGACGCGTCGAACGTCTTGGCGAGCTCGTAGCCCGTCATCGGACGTTCGGTCAGGCATGCGAGGATCGCGTCACCCAGCGCCACGGGTCGCCACTCCCTCTCCGGTTTGCTTGAGCAGGATACTGTCGGAGGACAGGCGCCCATTTGTCCGGATCCTGCTCACTCGTCCAGCATCCTTGACTTTATGCACATAGGCGCATATGCGTCAATGTGCATAATTGACGGTCAAGACTAAACGGCGCGCCATGGTCGGGCCATTGCACGTTCCGCCAAGAGGAGACGTCTTTGACAATGACCGGCCTCGACAAGTGGTACGCCTACATGAAGTCCCATGATCGCGCAGCGCTCTGGGATCTGCTTCACCCCGACGCCGTATTCGAAAGCCCCGTCGTACACACGCCGCAGTGCGGACGTGACATCACCTTCAAATATTTGTCGAGCGCGGAAAAGGTGCTGGGCGGCCCCGGCTTCACGTATCGGGGCGAATGGCGCAGCGATAACGGCGCGGTGCTCGAATTCGAAAACGAGATTGAGGGCATCAAGATCAACGGGGTCGACATCATCACCTTCGATGCGGAGGGACGGATCACGCATCTCAAGGTGATGGTGCGCCCGCTGAAGGCGATCAACCTGTTGCACCGGCTGATGGGAGAAGAGCTAATGCGGCAGGCCGGCGAGGCCAGCGCCGCCAAGTCGCAGCCTAAGTCGCAGTCCTGATCCCGATAATCGCTTTCCCGGAACACCGAAAGGTCTAGGCCGTGTGGACAGTTACCTTATCCAGAGCAGAGTGGCGGCAATGGCGACGACGGCGAAGTAGTTTCGCGC
>NZ_JBEGDB010000589.1:0-1380 GCF_043638955.1 Bradyrhizobium sp. 31Argb
AGATTGCAATCCGTTGCGCCAACGCGTTGCAATCCGTCCCTCCAAATCTTTGCGAATGGGACATAGACGTCGCTTACGGTCAACCGATTGTTGTCGACGTGCAGTTGACGGAGTCCTGCCGGGAGAGCCGTGGGCAGGCTGGTCAGCCGGTTCCCGCTGGCGCTGAGCAGCGTGAGGCCGGCTGGAAGCGTTGCGGGGAGGCTGGTCAGCTGATTGTTCGGGACGTACAGGCGCTGGAGCCCGACGGGAGGGTTGCGGGCAGGCTGGTCAGCCGGTTGCCGCTGGCGCGAAGGCATTCGATGCTGGCCGGGAGATTGGTGGGCAGGTTGGCGAGCCAATTGTTTCTGGCGTGGAGGGTTTGGAGACCGCTCGGAAGGATATCGGGCACGCTCGTCAGCTGATTGCCGTCGATATTCAGGTGTTGGAGCCCCGCCGGGAGGGCGGCGGACAAGGTGGTCAGGGACAGCAATGAAAGATCCAGCCACGGCGGTTCATGGGGCGCTGTTTCCTGCCAAGCTTTCGTTCGTCTTACCGCCTCTGGCCGATTCTCATGGTCGCCCTGCCCCGCTTCGGCCGCCCAGGCCTCAAGGATCTGATCTTGCGACGATTCGCCTGGAGCCGGAGTCTCGAGGTTCGTCGGATCGTCGGCGGCTGACGCACGCGGCTCTGTCAAAGCCTTGCCCTTCTGCTCCGCGCGCTCGAACCTTGCTGGTCCCCTTGTTCGGGAGTTTCGCAAGTCATGCCAGGCCTCGCTGGGCATGCGCAACGACTCGTCTCCAAGCCGATCGCCAGCACCACGAATGGTGATCAGCGACGATTGATGAAGCAGGCGATCAAGGACCGCGGCCGAGCAGTTGCAGCGAGACTCGTACGTCTGCACGACATCTGCTGCAATCGCCGTGGTTGATATTGCGAACAGGCTTCATCACATTTCTCGTTCTGAATCTGACCAGGTCAAATGGGTGACTCCTAGATAGAGACGCTCTCGTAGGCGACAAGTCTCGTGTAACGGCGTCGGGTTTCGCTCCGAGGCGGCGCGCATGTACCAAATGAGTCGGCGATGGCCGGCATGTCTGTTGCCGGATGATGAGCTTCCGCCGCCTCCAATGCTCGACCGCTTCGGCAATGCCGATGGTACCGTCATCCAAAAGCGCACGAGCAACGTCATTGTCTCGAACGTGACAATTTCATTGCGCTCAAGCCGCTTGATCACGTGCACGATGCGATCGAGCCGCTTGGCTATTGCAGCTCTCCCGCCGATCGGACTCGACCGCAGAAGGAAGCACCAATCGCAGCTTACTCCTAGGTCAGAAATATAGGCGACATCTGGATGCTTGAAGAAGGAACGCACCAAAGCTGGTCTGTTGCCGATGTCGGCGA
>NZ_JBEGDB010000590.1:0-1376 GCF_043638955.1 Bradyrhizobium sp. 31Argb
AGGCTTCCTCCTAAAAGAAAGCCTTGAATCACGTTCAATCTGATTTGAGAATCCCAAGAGTCCACACGGCCTAGGCCTGAATCGGAATGAGGGGAGCCACTTCCCGATCCTGCGGTTTTTCGCTCGCCGCAAGGCCGGCGGCGACGCCGATGCGGTCTGCCTTGGGCCGATGCTGACTCATCTTGCGCTTGCCCTCGAACCTGGTGACCGGAATGCGCACCCCGACGATACCGCGCAGTTGCGCGGCGATGAAATCAGCGGGTGCGTCGCTGACAGCCGATGGGTTCGTACGCGACGTCTCATGGACGTTCGTCAGCCGTGTGACCACCTCGAGCAGACGTTCGGGCTCCTGGAAGAACTCGACCGGCCCGTACGCGTGGACGGCGATGTAATTCCATGTCGGCACCACCTTCCCGGTTTCTTGCTTGGTGGCGTACCATGAGGGCGTCACGTAGGCCTCCGGACCCATGAAGATCGCCAGAGCCTCGCCGTTCGGGGCCGCGCGCCATTGCGGATTGCTCTTCGCCAAGTGCCCGTACAGAACTCCGTACTGTCCTTCGGTCTCCTCGAGGAAGAGCGGCAAGGGTGTCGCAAGCGGCCCGTCCGCGGTGGCCGTGACCAGGTTGGCGAGGCCGGCGGAGCGGATGGTCGCTCGGATGCTTTCGACTTCGTCATCTTTGAAGGCGGGGGGCACATACATGTCGGTTCTCCGTTCTCAGCCCTGACATAGACCCAGCTTGGCACGATCGAAACTGCCAGTTATCGCTGATTTTGCTCGTCCAGCTGTAGGGGCATGCGGCTATGACAATCGCCGCGAACGAAGCTAATCGACGGCTTGAGCCAGAAGCTGACAGCCGCGCTCGATCTGGCGGGTTTCCAGCGCGGCGTAACCCATGACGAGCCCGATATTGTCCAGCTGGCACCGGCGGCCCGGATGACGTTGATCGAAGAGGGGGCGACCGGATATCCTTCGCTTGCGACGCAAGAGGCGCTACGGGTCATCGCGGGAATGGTGTCCGAATGCACGCCGATCTTCCACTGGTCGGACATCGATCCGGACGGCACCTGGATCTTCCGCATGATCGAGCGCGCTATCGGACGCCCGATCCGTCCCCACCTCATGAGCATCGAAATCGCCAAGCGATCTGGACAAGTTCCGCCGAAAAAGGCCGCACCAGCGCGATGCCCATCGGATTCCGGCATAGCTGCGCTCGCCGCTTATCTGGCGGGGGAGGGCGCCAAGATCCTCGAGCAGGAAGAGCTCGACCCGGCCTTGCCCCAAGTCACCGCTCGGAGGTCAGCACTAGGCCGTGTGGACAGTTACCTTATCCAGAGCAGAGTGGCGGCAATGGCGACGACGGCGAAGTAGTTTCGCG
>NZ_JBEGDB010000591.1:0-1367 GCF_043638955.1 Bradyrhizobium sp. 31Argb
AGAGCAACATGTCTTCACTGAGACAAATCGCGTTCTACGGCAAGGGTGGCATCGGCAAGTCGACCACCTCGCAGAACACGCTGGCGGCGCTGGCCGAAATGGGCCACAAGATCCTGATCGTGGGCTGCGATCCCAAGGCGGACTCGACCCGCCTGATCCTGCACGCGAAAGCACAGGACACGATTTTGAGCCTGGCGGCGAGTGCCGGCAGCGTCGAGGACCTTGAACTCGAGGACGTCATGAAGATCGGGTATCAGGACATCCGCTGCGTCGAGTCGGGTGGTCCGGAGCCGGGCGTCGGCTGCGCTGGCCGCGGAGTCATCACCTCGATCAACTTCCTGGAAGAGAACGGCGCCTATGAGAACATCGACTACGTCTCCTATGATGTGCTCGGCGACGTCGTCTGCGGCGGTTTTGCGATGCCGATCCGCGAGAATAAGGCGCAGGAAATCTACATCGTCATGTCCGGCGAGATGATGGCAATGTATGCCGCCAATAACATTTCCAAGGGCATTTTGAAGTATGCCAACTCTGGTGGCGTGCGGCTCGGCGGCCTGATCTGCAACGAGCGACAGACAGATAAGGAGCTGGAACTGGCGGAGGCGCTCGCCAAGAAGCTCGGCACCCAGCTGATCTATTTCGTGCCGCGCGACAACGTCGTGCAGCACGCGGAGCTGCGCCGCATGACCGTGCTGGAGTATGCGCCGGAGTCCCAGCAAGCCGATCACTATCGCAATCTTGCGACCAGGATCCACCACAATGGCGGCAAAGGCATCATCCCTACCCCGATCTCCATGGATGAGCTGGAGGACATGCTGATGGAGCACGGCATCATGAAGCCAGTTGACGAGTCCATCGTCGGCAAGACCGCCGCCGAGCTCGCCGCCGAGTAAAGAGCATACCGATGGAGGCCGGCTTTCCCAATGCTTAATGAGGGAGGCCGGCGTTCCGGCGAAAGATCTCGTGACCAGCATCACGATGCAGCAGAGCATACTTGATCGCGGTGGAAAGGTCGGCCATCAATGTTCGAAGCGCAATTCTTTCCGCTTATGGCTGCCAGAGCGAGTGATGTGAACGGTGGGCGGCATAGGGGAATTGCGACCTATCGCCTGCTCACTGGGGCGCACCCCGCAGATGCCGACACAACCAGTGACAGCAATTTCGATCGCCACGCGCTGGCGTCCATTCTGGCGCTCGCCACGATGGATGGTGGTCTTCTTTCCGAGAAGGTCGGTCTGTCAAGCCATGAGCTGGCGGCGTTGCTGGAGCAGTACTTCCCGTCGGTTCGGATGAACGCCGAGGAGTTGCTCTTGCGTTTCAAGCGCAATGAGAGCGATGAGGGCGCAATGTTGCGTGATCTCCTGCTC
>NZ_JBEGDB010000592.1:0-1352 GCF_043638955.1 Bradyrhizobium sp. 31Argb
CTCTGCTCTGGATAAGGTAACTGTCCACACGGCCTAGAGCATTTTCGGTTCTGATTGAATCAGAACCGAAGCTCTAGGTTCTCGTTTTGACGCGTTTTCTTCACGCGAACCGGTGTCCACTTCGCTCGAAAACGCTTTAGTCAGCCATCGCCGTCGGCGATGGCTGGCATCAGAACTAACCATTTCCCTTTCGAGCAGCGAGGCTGCTTAACCCATGTCGATGTCAAGCACCCACGCTCACCGTCACCCGCATTCAGCGGCGGCCAATCATCATCATGAAGGCGGACCGGTCTGGCTGTCGGCTGCGGCTGGGCTTTGCGCCTCGCTGGTCGGTCTCGGATTGGCGCGCTTCGCCTACACGCCGTTGATCCCGGCGCTGATCGCGGCAAAATGGTTCAGTCCGGCGGATGTCGTCTATCTCGGCGCTGCCAATCTTGCGGGCTATCTGGCCGGCGCGATTATCGCGCGCGAGGTCGGGGCCCGCGCCGGGCCGGTGCGCTCGTTGCGCGCCATGATGGTGCTTGCATCGCTCTGCTGCTTTGCCTGCTCGGTGCCGATCTCTTTCGCCTGGTTCTTCGTGTGGCGCTTCCTTGCCGGCTTGTCCGGAGGCGTGATCATGGTGCTCGCGGCGTCGACGATCCTGCCGCACACGCCGCCGAACAAGAAGGGCGTGGTCGGCGGCGTGATCTTCGCCGGCGTGGGCCTCGGCGTTGCGGCGTCCGGCACGCTCGTGCCGCTGTTGCTGCGGCAAGGGCTGCAAGAAACCTGGTATGGAATTGGGATATTGTCCGTGCTGTTGACCCTGGCGAGCTGGAAGGCCTGGCCGGCCGAGGTCCGTGGCGCGAAAACGCTCGCCCACCATCACGTCGCGTCGCGGCCGCGATCACTGGCGATCCGCGCGCTGTATGCGGAATATGGCCTCAACGCCTTGGCGCTGGTGCCGCACATGGTCTTCCTGGTCGACTTCGTGGCGCGCGGGCTCGGGCAGGGGATTCTGGCTGCTTCACAATACTGGGTGCTCTATGGCATCGGCGCGATCGCCGGCCCGCTCGTGACCGGGCATCTCGCCGACCGCGCAGGCTTCGGCCCGGCGCTGCGCGTCGCCTTCCTGGTGCAGGCGGTCGCAATCGTGCTGCCTGCGGTCAGCGTGGCTCCGGCGGCGATGATCGTCTCGAGCGTGATCGCTGGCGCCTTCACCCCCGGCATCGTGCCGCTGACGCTCGGCCGCATCCATGAGCTCTTTCCGCACAACAGCGCCGCGCAGGGCGCGGCCTGGGCGGTGTGCCGAGTATGAACGACAGCTTGGAGGTGGAAGTCCTCTATCCAGCCTGATGACGGCGAAGGATTAGCGA
>NZ_JBEGDB010000593.1:0-1343 GCF_043638955.1 Bradyrhizobium sp. 31Argb
ATGGCGTAGCCGGCGACGTTGGTCGGGAGCGCCGTAAGTCCGGTGCCGGCGACCGTCAGCGCGCGATTGAAGGCCGAATTCCAGACGAACTCGCCGTCGACTATGATATGGAACGGATGGAATTCGCCGAGGTCGAGCGAGGCGCTGGCGACCACCGGTTGGAATTTCTGCACCAGCCCAAAGTACTGAAACTGATTGATCGTTCCGAGGTTGTTCAAGTTGTCCGAGATGATGTTGCGCAACGCCGCATAAGTGTTGCCCTTCTGTGCGAAGAGTGGGCGCGTCAGGTCTGAGCTGCAATTGTCCGAGACGTTCAATACAGAACAAGGTGCCGAGGGCTGTCCCTGGACATTCTCGAAATCGTAATAGGCTACGCCGAAGCGGAACTCGGAGACCGGGTCGAACCGTGCAGCGAAACCGGCCTGGGCGCCGAACAACCATTTGTCGTGACTCGGAAGCTTTCCGCCATCAATGGAAAGCGCGTTGGTACCCACGTTGAAGTCGGTATTGTAGATCGGAAACGCGCCCAGGACGCCGAACGCTGTGACGTTCGGAATCACCTCCTGCTTGGCCTGCACGGCGAAACCGTCGAAGCCGAGCTCGCGGTACCAGACCAGATCGGTCGGCGACCAGAACGGATTGTCGAAACGCCCGACCGACGCCATCAGAGCCTCGTTCGGGAGCTGATACTTCAGGAAGCCCCGATCGAGCCAGATCGAATATTTCGACAAGTTCGAGCCGCTGCCGCCCAGGGTCTGGTTGGTCGAGACCGGCGAGTTGCTCTCGCCGGTGGCGATCCGCAAGCCCGCCGCGAAGCCGTTGGTGAGGTCGGCGTCCATGCCGAGCCGGGCGCGCAGCCGCACCTGGTTGCGGTTCTGATAGGTGTTGTACGACGGGAAAGGGGTGAGGTTGTCTGCTGCCAGATTGTAAGGCGAGCCTGAGTTGACTGCGTTGAAATTGTACAGGCCCGGATCGTTGCCGGTCGGGAAGAAGCTGCCCTGATAGCGGGCGCGCACGTCGCCGTAGAAGCGGATGCGCTGCGCCCATTCCGGATACATGCCCGGCGAGGCCCAGTTCTCCTTCTCGGCCTTCGCCATCACCTCTTTCTTGATGTCCTCGCGCAACTGCCGCTTCACGATCTCCGGCACGTAGGTGACGTGCCGGGTTCCGGGCGGATTGGCCGCAGCCGCGGCGGCGGTCGCCGCCTTCGCCGCTTCATCCGCCTTGCTGGAGGCGTCCTTGGAGGCCTGCCGCGACACATAGGCTTCGTCTTCGGCCTGCTTGATCAGCGACTGCGCCTCATCCTCGCTGAGCAGCTTGCGCTTCACCATGAGGTTGAGCAG
>NZ_JBEGDB010000594.1:0-1335 GCF_043638955.1 Bradyrhizobium sp. 31Argb
CTTGCTCGCTTCATCTGTCCGTCCTTCTTCGGGCCGGACTCTAACTCCTTCTGGAGGAAATACTCAGTGGCAGGTCATTGCCTATCCAATGTATTGCGATTGCGTGAGCGCATCGATTTCTCTGAGAACCTCAAAAACACGCGGCGGGGCTCGCTCACGGCGAAGACATTTTGGTGGGATTGGACCGTCAAGCTGCCGATCCTAGAACCAAGTTTCGCCCCGTAGTATCCATCATCCAAGTCTGCACTCTGATGCGCGAACCGGCTTTATTCTAAAATTATCCACCGAAATGCGGCGGTAGTGGCAATCGCGAATCCTCACGGAAGATCCTGCTGCGCGATATCTATCCGCCTTCAAGGCGATCTCAACCAGCCTGCGGATGGCTCCGGACGCATAGTGCTTCCGCTACAGCGCGGGCATGCATCGCCGCCGATCATAGTCACTGGCAGTACCCGGCCTTCCGGAACGGGTGACAACTGCTCCCATGACTGATACACAAACGACACCGGCGAGGCGAAAAACCTCAATATTTTCAGTACAGAACGTGCCCTCCATCACAGTTCAATCCTGTCCGGCAGCACCAGAGGCTTCACGAAAACAATAGGTTATCGGTGCTCCGGCCGCGGTATTCGTTCGTCCTGCATCTGGGGGAGCGAGCAGGGGAGCCGCGCTGCTGGCTTGCAGCGCGACTATCTGCTTGATCGTCTCGGTCATGCCGAGCGCGCCAATGCGCTTCGTAACCAGCTCTTTGGAAAAGAAGCAATGCCGTGGGTCACGCTCGAACCGGAGCGTCGAAAGGACGAGAAGGCACAACACACGCCTGTCGAGCGCAACGAGCGCTGGCGCGTGATTGTGCAGCGTTATCCGGAGATCGATGAATGATCCCCGCTCAGAACGTCATCGCTTGGTCAAAGCATGCGCCGTGGGCAGAGCAGCGGCAAGTCGAGCAGGACCTCATCATCGCACGGGCGCTGGTCGAGCTTTTCAAGGACCCATTCCTGAGCAAAGAGCTTCGCTTCCGTGGCGGAACGGCGCTCAACAAACTGCACTTCCCAAAGCCTTTGCGGTATTCGGAGGATATCGACCTTGTGCGGACCACGGCGGGCGCAATCGGCCCGATCCTCGATCGCGTCCGTGATACCCTTACGCCTTGGCTCGGCACTCCGCGCTTCGATCAAAGCGAAGTGGCACCCAAGTTTCGCTTCAGGACCGAGGCCGAAGACGGATCAGGCCTCATCCGCCTGAAGGTAGAGATCAACGTGAGCGTCATCCGGCGACCACGCACTGAGGGCTGATCTGGTCGGCTAGGAAGATCTCGTGGATTGTTTCGTCACG
>NZ_JBEGDB010000595.1:0-1324 GCF_043638955.1 Bradyrhizobium sp. 31Argb
GCCTGCGTCCACGATCTTCGAATCATGGTTGCCCATGGATTCAGAATCCTCAGTCAATTACAACTGTAATGCTAGGGCTGCGGGAAGCTGCCGCAGATAGGAGGTCGGCGCCCGGCGTTGTTCTCAAGCGTCCCGTTGGCTCAAGCGGTCCGTTCAAAGAGCACGCCGAACTGCCCACGGATATCACCGACGATGACGGTTCGAAGAAGGCGAGCCGCCCTAAGCTCGCCGGCCACGAGCCGCGGAAGCAGCATGCAAAGCGGAGCAATGATCCGGCAGCCGACCGGAAGGCCGCACTCGCTTTTGAGAAGGAACAGAAGCGACGCGAGCGCGAGGATGCAAAGGAAGAGGCGGCTCGGCAGAAGAAGCGCGAGCGACGGCAGCACGCCATCGACAAAGCGCAAGCCGCCTTGGACGCAGCTCGTCAGAAGCACGAAAAGAATGCTGCCGACATTCGAGCTGAGGTCGAGGTTCTCGAGGCGCGAGCGCAAGCCGAAGAGGCGCGTTGGGATAAGGAGAAGGCGCGGCTGGAAGCTTCGTTGCGACGCGCGCGAGGGTACCAGCATACGCGGTTTGCGAGCCAGCATCTGTTCGAGCCACGAACCCTTCGGCGCGCCCGGTTTGCTTGCCTGCTGACAACGGCGCTACTGCCGATGATGAGTAGGCGCCTGAGCGTGCGTTCGCCCATCTTGGATGTCACGCCGAGCTTCTGCTTGCCGTCCGTCGATCTTTGAAGGGGCGTGAGACCGAGCCAGGCCGCGAAGTCACGACCTTTGGCAAAAGTCTCGGCCGGCGGTGCTAGAGCGGCGATCGCGGTGGCGGAGATCGGGCCGATGCCAGGAACGGTCATCAGCCTGCGCGATACTTCGTCCTCGCGAGCGCGTCGCGCGATCTCCTTGTCGAGACCCGCGATCTTGCCGTTGAGGCCGGCGAACAGGTCCAACATCACTCGGAACATGGTGCGGGCCGCTTCGGGAAGCGAACTGGCCATCGCTTCCTCCTCGATCAGATCGGCAAGCGTCGCCACATGCGACGGCCCCTTGGGTGCAATCCAACCATATTCAGTGAGGTGACCCCGGATCGCGTTGATGAGCTGGGTTCGCTGCCGCACTAACAGATCACGGGTCCGAAACACCAGACCCGCCGCCTGTTGCTGTTCGCTCTTCACGGCCACGAACCGCATGCTCGGCCGCTGCGCCGCTTCGCAGATCGCCTCGGCATCGATCGCGTCGTTCTTTTGCCGCTTCAGTAGAGTCGAGGAGAGGCGCGGTGATGCGCTTGTTGCGCGTTCCGTTTCCTCTCCCCGCTCATCAAACCGGACGTG
>NZ_JBEGDB010000596.1:0-1322 GCF_043638955.1 Bradyrhizobium sp. 31Argb
TAGCCTCCCGGACGCGCCAGCCCAACGAGGCCTCCTCAACAGAAAAAAAACGCTTCATTCCTCACGTTTTTCAGCAGACTGCTAGAGCAATTTCCGATCACGTTACGTCGCCAGAGATCGGGCATAGTGCGCGCTGCGGCGGACCGATCCGTACAAGTGACGAAGGCTCGTAATGGGGCTGGAGCGAAGGGATCGGATCAGGTGGGCTGGCCATCGTTGCAACTGGCAACAGGAGGACGGCGGTGAACCAGCCAAGCAAACCGTTCAACATCGACAAAAGAAAGGTGTACGAAGCGTATCTGCAGGTGCGATCTAATGGTGGCGCAGCCGGTGTCGACGGAGTGACGATTGAGGAATTTGAATCCGACTTGAAGAGTAACCTCTACAAGATTTGGAATCGAATGAGCTCAGGCGCCTACTTCCCGCCACCTGTTCGTGCCGTCTCCATTCCGAAGAAGAGCGGAGGCCAAAGGATCCTCGGGGTGCCAACTGTGGCGGATCGCGTGGCACAAACAGTTGCCAAACAACTCATTGAACCGACTCTGGACGCAATCTTTCTGGCGGATTCCTATGGCTATAGGCCCGGCAAATCGGCTCTTGATGCCGTAGGCGTCACGCGCAAGCGTTGCTGGAAGTACGACTGGGTTCTTGAATTCGATATCAAGGGGCTGTTTGACAACATTGACCACGAGCTTCTGCTGCGGGCTGTCCGGAAACATGCAAAGTGCGAGTGGGCGTTGCTCTACATCGAACGATGGCTGACAGCGCCGATTGCGCAAGAGGATGGAGCTGTCGTCGAGCGAAGCTGCGGCACCCCGCAAGGGGGAGTAGTGAGCCCGATTCTCGCCAATCTCTTCATGCACTATACATTTGATCTCTGGATGGCACGAACGTTCCCTGAACTCAGGTGGTGCCGGTATGCTGACGACGGGTTGATACACTGCCAGAGTGAGGTGGAGGCGCAGAGCGTTTGCGAAGCGCTGAGAATTCGACTGGCCGAGTGTCGTCTGGAATTGCATCCGACGAAGACGAGGATTGTCTACTGCAAGGACGATCGACGCCAAGGCAAGAGCGAGACGGTTATGTTCGACTTTCTCGGATATTGCTTCCGGCCGAGGTCAGTCCGGGGGCCGTACTCGCAGAAAATTTTCTGCGGGTTCACTCCGGCGGTCAGCAAGTCAGTGCTGAACGCGATGCGGGCAACGATCCGAGACTTGAACTTTCGTAGGCGGCCAAATCTGACGCTGCGTATTGCCTCACCTGAGGATGTTACTTTCGCTTGACGGATGTAGCTCCGACTGTCGGCCGGTCCGAGGTTGCGT
>NZ_JBEGDB010000597.1:0-1320 GCF_043638955.1 Bradyrhizobium sp. 31Argb
CCCCACCACCATCATCGCACTGCGCTGCAGGCAGATCGCCACCGGCTGGTCCGGCTTCACCCCAATTGCGATCAGATGATGCGCCAGGCGGTTGGCCCGCGCATTGAGCTCGCCATAGCTCAACCGCTCGTCCCCGCAGACCACCGCCACCGCATCCGGCGCACGGCGCACCTCGGCCTCGAACAGCTCATGGATGCACCGCTGCGACGGATAGGCCGCCGCCGTCCGGTTCAGCTCCTCCAACAGATACGCCCGCTCGTCAGGTGGCAGCAGCTCAATCCGCCCGACCGCTTGCTGCGCATCGGCAACCATCGCCCGCAGCAGCGCCAGCAGATACCCCCGCTGTCGCTCGATCGTCGCCTGATCAAACAGCGCCGTGGCATAACCCAGCGTCCCGGCGATCACCTCGCCCTGTTCGCCAAGGTTCAGCTCCAGATCAAACTTGACCTGATCGAACCCCTCCCCCGCAGCCTCCACCAGCAGCCCGGGAAGGTCGAGGGACGGGACGGCGTTGTTCTGCCAGGCCAGCATCACCTGGAACAGCGGGGTGTGATCAAGCGAGCGCGGCGGCTGCACGATCTCCACCACCCGCTCAAACGGCAGGTCCTGATGCTCCTGCGCCCCCAAGGCCGTGCGCCGCGTCCGCTCCAACAGCTCCGCCACGCTCGGCGCGCCCGACAGATCGAGGCGAAGCGCCAAAGTGTTGACGAAGAAGCCGATCAACTCTTCGATCTCGCGGCGGCCCCGATTGGCGCTTGGCACCCCGATCACAATGTCGTCCTGCCCCGTCAGACGCGACAGCACCGCCGCCCACCCCGCCAGCACCGTCATGAACAAGGTCGTGCCATGCTGCCGGCTCAGCCGCTTCAGATCCCGCGTCAGATCTGCAGGAATGACCACTGCCACGCGGGCCCCGGCAAACGACTGCTCTGCCGGCCGAGGCCGGTCCGTCGGCAGCGCCAGACGGGTCGGACCACCACACAGGGCGTTGCGCCAATACTGCGCCTGCTTCTGCAGCCGCTCACCGGAGAGCCACTGCCGCTGCCAGGCGGCATAGTCCGGATACTGGATCGCAAGCGGCGGCAGCGGATCGTCCTGCCCAGCTACCAACGCCCGGTACAGCTGACTGAGTTCGCGCACCAAGACGCCCAGCGACCAGCCGTCCGAGACAATATGATGCTGGGTCAGCAGGAACACGTGCTCCCCATCCGAGGTGCGGATCAGCCGGCCCCGGATCAGCGGTCCCCGCGCCAGATCGAACGGCGTGCGCGCCTCTTCCCGGCACAGATCCAAAAGCGCCTCGTCCGCATCCGGCCTGTC
>NZ_JBEGDB010000059.1:0-34698 GCF_043638955.1 Bradyrhizobium sp. 31Argb
CGCGTCTTGGCCGGTGGCCACCGGCCAAGACGCTAAATCGCTTCCATCGCACAAATCATGCCCGTGCAGATACAAGGGGGCGCGCCGATTTCGTCGGCCGCCATCGGTTGCCATCCGTTGGGGAAAAGCGGGACGCCGCATCACGATGGCGCGTTCGGCGTGGACTCCGGGGATCGGACGCATCACCATTGAATGGCGAGTCGGGATCGGCGGCCTTGTGCCCAGGCCCGGCGGTTGCGTTCCTCCATCAAACCAAGGCCCTTCGAAGCACCCATGCCCAGTGCCGGATTCGTCCATCTTCACGTTCATTCGGCCTATTCTCTGCTGAAGGGTTCGATCAAGATCGCCAAGCTCGGCGAGCTTGCCAAGGCGGACCGCCAGCCGGCGCTGGCGCTGACCGACACCGACAACATGTTCGGCGCGCTGGAATTCTCCGACAAGATGGCCGGCTATGGCATCCAGCCTATCGTCGGCTGTGAGCTCGCGATCGATTTCGGCGACGTCGATCCGAATTCGCGCAGTGTGCTGGCCGGCGCTCCGGCCCGAATCGTGCTGCTCGCCGCGCGCGAACGCGGCTATCGCAGTCTGATGCGGCTGAACTCGCGGGCGTTCCTGGAGACGCCCGTCCACCAGTTGCCGCATATCAAGTTCGACTGGCTGACGGACGATGCCGAGGACCTGATCGCGCTGACCGGCGGTCCGGACGGACCGATCACGCTTGCGTTCGCGGCCGATCACGCCAGCCTTGCCGCCACGCGTTGCGACCGCCTGGCAAGCCTGTTCGGAGACCGCCTCTATATCGAGCTGCAGCGCCACAGCATCGACAAGGAGCGCCGCACCGAGGCCGGCCTGATCGATCTTGCCTATACGAAGGGCCTGCCGCTGGTTGCGACCAACGAGCCCTATTTCGCGAGCACCGACGACTACGAGGCCCACGATGCGCTGCTGTGCATTGCCGGCGGGCGGCTGATCGCAGAGACCGATCGCGAGCAGCTCACGCCCGACCACCGCTTCAAGACGCGCGCCGAGATGGCGGTGCTGTTTGCGGATATTCCGGAAGCCCTGGCGTCGACGGTTGAGATCGCCGAGCGCTGCTCGTTCCGGCCGAAGACGCGCAAGCCGATCTTGCCGCGCTTCACTGTAGGCGCGGGATCGGGGTCCGATGCGGCAAGCGAGGAGGCTGCGGAGCTGATACGCCAGGCCGAGGAGGGGCTCGCGAGGCGTCTGCGGATCCACGGCTTGTCGCCGGGCATCACGGAAGAGGACTATCAGAAGCGTCTCGCTTTCGAGATCGATGTCATTAACCGCATGAACTATGCGGGCTACTTCCTGATCGTCTCCGACTTCATCAAATGGGCCAAGGCGCACGACATTCCGGTCGGGCCGGGCCGTGGCTCCGGCGCAGGTTCGCTGGTTGCCTGGGCGCTGACTATCACCGATCTCGATCCGATCCGGTTCGGCCTGCTGTTCGAGCGCTTCCTCAATCCGGAGCGCGTGTCGATGCCGGACTTCGACATCGACTTCTGCCAGGATCGCCGCGGCGAGGTGATCTCCTATGTGCAGGAGCGCTACGGCCGCGACCAGGTGGCGCAGATCATCACCTTCGGTACGCTGCAGGCGCGCGGCGTGCTGCGCGACGTCGGCCGCGTGCTGCAGATGCCCTATGGCCAGGTCGACAAGCTGACCAAGCTGGTGCCGCAGAATCCCGCCGCGCCCGTGACGCTGGCGCAGGCGATCGAGGGTGAACCAAAGCTGCAGGCTTTCCGCGACGAGGATCCGGTGGTCGCGCGCGCCTTCGACATCGCGCAGCGCCTGGAAGGCCTGACCCGACACGCGTCGACCCACGCCGCCGGCATCGTGATCGGTGACCGCCCCTTGAGCGAGCTCGTGCCGCTCTACCGCGATCCCAAATCCGACATGCCGGTGACCCAGTTCAATATGAAATGGGTTGAGCCGGCGGGGCTGGTGAAGTTCGACTTCCTCGGCCTGAAGACGCTGACGGTGCTTGATGTCGCCGTGAGGCTGCTCAAGCAGCGCGATGTGCACGTCGATCTGGCGACGCTGCCAATCGACGATGCCGACAGCTACCAGATGCTGGCGCGGGGCGATGTGGTCGGCGTGTTCCAGGTTGAAAGCCAGGGCATGCGGCGCGCGCTGATCGACATGCGGCCGGACCGTTTCGAGGACATCATCGCGCTGGTGGCGCTCTATCGCCCCGGCCCGATGGCCAACATCCCGACCTATTGCGCGCGCAAGCACGGCGATGAAGAGCCGGAATATCTGCATCCGATCCTGGAGCCGATCCTGAAAGAGACGTTCGGCGTCATCATCTACCAGGAGCAGGTGATGCAGATCGCGCAGCAAATGGCGGGCTACACGCTCGGCCAAGCTGACCTGCTGCGCCGCGCCATGGGCAAGAAGATCCGCGCCGAGATGGAGAAGCAGCGCGAGATCTTCGTCGCCGGCGCAGTCAAGAATGGCGTGCCGAAAGGGCAGGCGGAGACGATCTTCGAATTGCTCGCCAAGTTCGCCGACTACGGCTTCAACAAGAGCCACGCCGCGGCCTATGCGCTGGTCTCCTATCAGACCGCCTACATGAAGGCGCATTATCCGGTGGAGTTCCTGGCAGCGTCGATGACGCTCGAACTCAACAACACGGACAAGCTCTCCGAATTCCGTTCCGAGGCGCAGCGGCTCGGCATCAAGGTCGAGCCGCCCGACGTCAATCGCTCCGGCGCAACCTTCGACGTCGGCGGCAACACCATCTACTACGCATTGGCCGCGCTGAAAGGCGTCGGTCTGCAGGCGGTCGAGCAGATCGTGGAGGAGCGGAAGAAGGGCGCCTTCACGTCGCTGGCCGATTTCGCGGCGCGCGTGAGCCCGCGCGCGATCAACAAGCGCATCATTGAAAGTCTCGCCGCCGCCGGCGCCTTCGATTCGCTTGAGCCGAACCGGACCCGCGTCTTCGCCGGCGCCGATGCGATCCTCGCCGCCTGCCAGCGGAGCCATGAGGCCGCGACATCGGGCCAGAACGATATGTTCGGCGGGCTTTCGGACGCGCCGAGCATCGTGCTGCCGCAGGTCGAGCAGTGGCTGCCGGCGGATCGGCTGCGACGCGAGTACGATGCCATCGGCTTCTTCCTCTCGGGTCACCCGCTCGACGACTACGCCACGGCCTTGAAGCGATTGCGCGTGCAGTCCTGGGCCGAGTTCTCGCGCGCGGTCAAAACCGGTGCGACCGCCGGCAAGGTCGCGGCAACGGTGGTATCGCGCATGGAGCGGCGCACCAAGACCGGTAACAAGATGGGCATCATGGGCCTGTCGGATCCCACCGGCCATTTCGAAGCGGTGCTGTTTTCCGAAGGATTGGCGCAATACCGCGACGTGCTGGAGCCGGGCGCCGCCGTGCTCCTGCAGCTCGGCGCCGAACTGCAGGGCGAGGACGTCCGCGCCCGCGTGCTGCATGCCGAGCCGCTCGATGCCGCAGCGGCCAAGACGCAAAAGGGCCTGCGCATCTTCCTGCGCGACACCAAGCCGCTGGACTCGATCGCCAAGCGCCTGCAGCCGGGGAACGGCACCGGCGGCGATGTCGCGCTGGTGCTGCGGCTCGATCTGGAGACCGAAGTCGAATTCAAGCTCGAAGGCCGCTTCCAGGTGTCCCCGCAGATCGCGGGCGCCATCAAGGCGGTTAGCGGCGTCGAGATGGTCGAGACGCTATGAGCGCCGGATCGCGGATCGGGCAGCCTGTGCTTATTTGTACACGAGCTGGTACATCGGGTGAGATATGGCCTCTACCACCTTCACAGTGCGCGTAGATTTCGCGGCGAAGAAGCGGCTGGAAAAGCTGGCCAAGAGCACCGGGCGCAGCCGTTCCTTTCTCGCCGCCGAGGCGATCAACGAGTATCTCGACGTCAACGAATGGCAGATTGCGGGCGTCAAGCGAGCGATCGCGTCACTCGATCGCGGCGAGGGAATTTCGCACGACGAGGTCAAAGACTGGGTGACATCGTGGGGTAGCGGCAAAGAAAAGCCGTTTCCCAAGCGGACATGAGCGCGTCTGGTCCCCTGAAGCTGTCGAGGACCTGATCGCGATACGAGCCTATATTGAGCAGAGCAGCCCCGCGGCGGCGAAGCGTATTGTGCTCTACATCATGCACGATGTGGAGATGCTGCTATCCGATAATCCCGAAATGGAAAGGCCGGGCCGGGTTCCAGGAACGCGAGAACTGGTGATTCCGATGACGCCGTATATTGTGCCCTATCGTGTGGCGGGCCAGACCGTGCAGGTTTTGCGGGTATTTCACGGCGCCTGGCGGTGGCCCGAGACCCTTTAAAGAGGGGACGCCCCCAAATCCGCCCATTTTCCTTGCTTCTGGCGGAAATCGCGCTATACAGCGCGCCATCTCACACGGAAACATGGCTCTAGAAGGCCGTCCGGTGGCAGCCGGGCCGAGAAGGCTCGCTTGCTCACACGTTTCCGGAGGAACCAACCGGAGAATCAAAACGATGTCGGTACCCGATTTCACCATGCGTCAGCTTTTGGAAGCTGGCGTGCATTTTGGCCACCAGGCCCACCGCTGGAACCCGAAAATGGCGGAGTACATTTTCGGCGCCCGCAACAACATCCATATCATCGATCTCGCCCAGACCGTGCCGATGCTGCACCGTGCGTTGCAGGCGGTCAGCGATACCGTCGCCAAGGGCGGCCGCATCCTGTTCGTCGGCACCAAGCGGCAGGCGCAGGACGGGGTCGCGGATGCGGCCAAGCGCTCGGCGCAGTATTTCGTCAATTCGCGCTGGCTCGGCGGTACGCTGACCAACTGGAAGACGATCTCGGCCTCGATCAAGCGGCTGCGTCATCTGGACGAGGTGCTCTCGTCCGGCGAAGCCAATTCCTACACCAAGAAGGAACGGCTGACGCTGCAGCGCGAGCGCGACAAGCTTGACCGTTCGCTCGGCGGCATCAAGGACATGGGCGGCCTGCCCGACATGATCTTCGTGATCGACACCAACAAGGAAGACATCGCGATCCAGGAAGCGCAGCGGCTCAACATCCCCGTCGCCGCGATCGTCGACACCAATTCGGACCCCAAGGGCATCACCTTTGTGGTGCCGGGCAACGACGACGCTGGCCGGGCGATTTCGCTCTATTGCGACTTGGTCGCGCGGGCCGCGATCGACGGCATCTCGCGCGCGCAGGGCGATGCCGGCATCGATATCGGCGCCTCCCTCCAGCCGCAGCAGGAAGAACTCCCGGCGCCGTCGGCGACGACCGGCTTCCAGGGGCTGCCGGGACCGCGCGGCACTGCCGACAACCTCAAGAAGCTCACCGGTGTGTCGGGCACGATCGAGAAGAAGCTCAACGATCTCGGCATCTTCCACTATTGGCAGCTCGCCGAGCTCGATCACGACACCGCCCACAAGATCGGCGAACAGGTCGGTCTGCCGAGCCGTGCCGACGCCTGGGTCGCCCAGGCCAAGGCGCTCACCGCGGAAGCGGAATAACCTGAACGGCGGTGCGGCCGGACCTTTCCGGCCAGCGCTTCAATTCCCAGATCAAGGCATTCCCTGTCGCTCGCGGCGGCGCCCTAAAGGCGCCGCCGCGCTTCACAGGCAAGAAGGAATTCAATGATGGCAACGATCACAGCAGCGATGGTCAAGGACCTGCGCGAGTCGACCGGCGCGGGAATGATGGATTGCAAGGCGGCGCTGACCGAGGCCGCCGGCGACATGCAGGCCGCACAGGACTGGCTGCGCAAGAAGGGCCTGTCGAAGGCCGCCAAGAAGGCCGGTCGCGTCGCCGCCGAGGGCCTGATCGGCGCCCTGACCAAGGACACCAAGGGCGTCGTCGTCGAGGTCAATTCCGAGACCGACTTCGTCGCGCGCAACGATCAATTCCAGGGTCTGGTCAAGATGATCGCCCAGGTCGCGCTCGAGGTCGGCGCCGACGTCGAGAAGATCAAGGCGGCCAAGGTCGGCGCCGTCACGGTCGAAGCTGCGATCAACGATGCGATTGCGACCATCGGCGAGAACATGACGCTGCGCCGCGCGGCTTCGCTAGAGGTCGGCAAGGGCGTGGTGTCGAGCTACGTCCACAACGCCGTCATCGAGGGCGCCGGCAAGATGGGCGTGATCGTGGCGCTGGAATCGGCCGGCAAGACCGATGAGCTTGCCGTGCTCGGCCGCCAGCTCGCCATGCATGTCGCCGCGGCCTACCCGCAGGCGATCGATCCCGCCGGGCTCGATCCTGACGTCGTCCGGCGCGAGAAGGACGTGCTCGCCGACAAGTACCGTCAGCAGGGCAAGCCGGAGAACGTGATCGAGAAGATTGTCGAGTCCGGCCTGAAGACCTTCTACAAGGAAGTCTGCCTGCTGGAGCAGGCTTTCATCCACGATAGCGGAAAGTCCGTGGCGCAGGCGGTTAAGGAAGCTGAGGGCAAGGTCGGCGCGCCGGTGAAGATTGCCGGTTTTGTGCGCTATGCTCTTGGTGAGGGAATCGAGAAGCAGGAATCCGATTTCGCAGCCGAAGTCGCGGCGGCCAGCGGCAAGAAGTAACCGCGTGGATCGAACGGTTCCGGCGCCATCGCGCCGGAGCCTGCTTGCGCGGGATGAGGGAGCATCATGGCTGAGCCGGTCTATCGTCGCGTGGTGATCAAGCTTTCAGGCGAATACCTCGCCGGCAGCCAATCCTTCGGCATTGACCAGCCCACCATCGACCGCATCGCCGACGACCTGATCGCGGCGCGCCATCTCGGCACTGAGATTGCCGTCGTGGTCGGCGGCGGCAATATGGTACGCGGAGTGCAGGTGTCGTCTCATGGCCTGTCCCGCACCACCGGCGACACCATGGGCATGCTGGCGACCGTAATGAACTGCCTCGCGCTGGAATCGGCGATCGAGCGCAAGGGCACGCCGGCGCGCACCCTGTCAGCCTTCGTGATGCCGGAAATCTCCGAGTTGTTCACCCGCAGTGCGGCGCACAAATACCTCGCCGAGGGCAAGATCATCCTGCTCGGCGGTGGAACCGGCAATCCGTTCTTCACCACCGATACCACCGCGGTTCTGCGCGCGGCCGAGATCGGCGCGGACGCGGTCTTGAAGGCCACCAATGTCGACGGCGTCTACAGCGCCGATCCCAAGAAGGACCCGTCGGCCAAACGCTTTGATCGCCTGACGCATTCGCAGGCGATTGAGGGCGGTTACAAGGTGATGGACGCGACCGCATTCGCACTTGCCCGCGAGACGTCGCTGCCTATCATTGTGTTTTCGATCGCCGAGCCTGGCTCGATCGGCGCCATCCTGCGCGGCACGGGCCACGGTACGGTCGTCGCCGGCTGACGCTTGGGCGTTGCGGCATGGCGGTTGGTTTCTCGAGCATGATCCGGAAAAGTGGAAACCGGTTTTCCGAAAAGATCATGCTCAAACAAAGAATAGGGCATGATCCGGAAAAGCGGGAACCGGTTTTTCGACGAGATCATGCCCAAGCGAAGAGATGAGATCACGATCCGATCCCACCTGATCGGACCATCCAGAGGAAGGGGAGAGCGTCATGCCCACGCCTGGTTTTGACATCAACGAAGTGAAGCGCCGTATGCAAGGTGCGACCCAGTCCCTCAAGCACGAATTGGGCGGTCTGCGTACCGGCCGTGCCGCGGCGTCGATGCTGGAGCCGGTCCAGGTCGAGGCCTATGGCTCGCACATGCCGCTCAACCAGCTCGCCACCGTCAGCGTGCCCGAGCCGCGGCTGCTCTCGGTGCAGGTCTGGGACAAGACGATGGTCAAGGCGGTGGAGAAGGCGATCGTCGATTCCAATCTCGGCCTCAGCCCCGCGACCGAAGGGCAAGTGCTGCGGCTGCGCATTCCCGAACTCAATGCCGAGCGTCGCAAGGAACTCGTCAAGGTCGCGCATAAATATGCGGAAGCGGCCAAGGTGGCGGTCCGTCATGTCCGCCGCGATGGGCTTGATGTCGTCAAGAAGCTCGAGAAGAATCACGAGATCTCCGAGGACGATCAGGAGCGACTCGCCGCCGAGGTGCAGAAGGCGACCGACGGCGTGATCGCCGAGATCGATCAGTTGCTGGCGGCCAAGGAAAAGGAAATCCTGACCGTTTGATTTGGACAGCGCCGATGTCGAACGCCCCCGCACCTGCAACTGCCGGACCGGATCGAACCGGCAGTCCGTTGCATGTGGCGATCATCATGGACGGCAACGGGCGCTGGGCGGCGGCACGCGGCCTGCCGCGCGCGGAGGGACATCGGCGTGGCGTGGAGGCGCTGCGCCGGGTGGTGCGCGCCTCCCACGAACTCGGCATACTCTATCTCACCATCTTCTCGTTCTCGTCAGAGAACTGGTCGCGTCCGGCGACCGAGATCGGGGATCTCTTCGGCCTCTTGCGCCGCTTTATCCGCAATGATCTGGCGACGTTGCACCGGGACGGGGTGAGGGTACGCGTCATCGGCGAGCGTGAGGGACTCGAGCCGGATATCTGCGCGCTGCTCAACGAAGCCGAAGAGTTGACCAGGGCAAACACCAAGCTCAATCTCGTCGTCGCCTTCAACTATGGCTCGCGCCAGGAGGTCGCCGGCGCCGCGCGGCGGCTGGCGCAGGAGGTGGCGGAAGGAAAGCGCGATCCCGCATCGATCGATGCCGACACGCTCGGGCAATATCTCAACGCGCCCGACATTCCCGATCCCGATCTGATCATCCGCACCAGCGGCGAACAGCGGCTGTCGAATTTCCTGATGTGGCAGGCGGCCTATAGCGAGCTCGTGTTTGTGCCGATCCATTGGCCGGACTTCGACAAGGCGGCGCTGGAAAGTGCAATCGCCGAATACGCCAGACGCGAGCGCCGCTTCGGCGGTCTGGCTGCGAAAACCGCATCGTGACCCAAGATAAAGCCGCACCCGCGGCAACGAGCGAGCCGTCCTCGCGCAATCTCTTGATGCGCGTCATCGCGGCGCTGGTCTTGGCGCCGGTTGCGATTGCGATCGCCTATGCCGGCGGTGTTCTCTGGACGCTTCTGGTCACGCTCGCCGCGATTGGCCTCTATGTCGAATGGCTGATGGTCATCGGCGTCGGACACACGCTGCGCGTGACCGTGGCCGGTGCACTTGCGCTGGCGGCAGCGGGGCTCTGTCTCGGGACAGGGCGGCTTGACGCCTCGCTATCGGTGCTGGCGGTCGGGCTGATCGTGGTCGCCGTGATTTCATCCGAGCAACGTCGGTGGACGATAGCCGGATTTTGCTACGCCGCCGTCGCGGAAGTCGCCTCGGTCGTGCTGCGACAGGATCCGGAAGAAGGCTTTGTGGCGCTGATGTTCGTGTTGTTGGTCGTCTGGGCGACCGACATCGGCGGCTATTTCGCCGGACGCAGCATTGGTGGCCCAAAACTCTGGCCACGGGTCAGCCCGAAGAAGACCTGGGCGGGCGCGGTCGGCAGCTTCGTTGGTAGTCTCGTCGTCGCGGCGGGCTTTGCGGTGTTCGGCCTCGGCGCGGTTGTGCCGGTGCTGGTCTTGGGCGCGGTGCTGTCGGTGGTCTCCCAGTTCGGCGATCTCTTCGAGTCTGCGGTGAAGCGGCGGTTCGGCGTGAAGGATTCCAGCCATCTCATTCCCGGCCATGGCGGGCTGATGGACCGGCTGGACGGCTTCGTCGCCGCGGTTGCCGTTGCCGCGATTTTCGGCTTCTTGCGGGGCGGCGCGGATGGCGTCGGCCACGGTCTTATGGTTTGGTGAGGAAATGAGCGCTGTCCCATTGCGAAACAACAAGGCCGCGGCATCCGCGGTCCGCACCGTGACCGTGCTGGGCGCCACCGGCTCGATCGGCGACAGCACCATGGACTTGCTGCGCGGTGCGCGCGACCGCTTCCGCGTCGAGGCGCTGACCGCCAATGGCAATGCGCAGGCCCTGGCCAAGCTCGCTCGGGAATTCAACGTGCGCTTTGCGGCCGTGGCCGATCCGAGCAAGCTGTCCGAATTGAAGGATGCGCTGGCGGGCACCCGGATCGAATGCGGCGCCGGCGAAAGCGCGATCATCGAGGCCGCCGCACGGCCGGCGGATTGGGTGATGGCGGCGGTCAGTGGCGCAGCGGGCCTGAAGCCGGCGCTCGCGGCGGTTGATCGCGGCGCGACGGTCGCGCTTGCCAACAAAGAGTGTCTGGTCTGCGCCGGCGATTTCTTCATGCAGCGCGCACTGAAGGCTGGCGCCTGCATCCTGCCGGCCGATTCCGAGCATAACGCACTGTTTCAGGCGCTGAGCTCCGGCAATCGCGAGGAACTGGTGCGGGTGATCATCACCGCTTCCGGTGGGCCGTTCCGCACCTGGGCGCCCGCTGACATCGAGCAGGCTACTCTGGAGCAGGCGTTGAAGCATCCGAACTGGAGCATGGGTCAGAAGATCACGATCGACTCAGCCTCGATGATGAACAAGGGGCTCGAGGTGATCGAGGCCTCCTATCTGTTCGCGCTGACGCCGGATCAGATCGACGTGCTCGTGCATCCGCAGTCGATCATCCATGGCATGGTGGAATTTTCGGACCGTTCGGTGGTCGCGCAGCTCGGCACGCCCGACATGCGCATTCCGATCGCGCATTGCCTCGGCTGGCCTGATCGCATCGTCGGGCCGTCGGCCAAGCTCGACCTGGCCAAGGTCGGCCAGTTGACCTTCGAGGCGCCGGATTTCGAGCGGTTCCCGGGGCTCCGACTGGCTTACGAATCGTTAAGGACCGGTCGGGGCGCGACCACGGTATATAATGCTGCCAATGAGGTGGCGGTTGCCGCCTTCATCGCCGGCAAGATCAAGTTCGGCGCGATCGCGCGGCTGGTGGAGGCGACCCTGAACGATTGGATCAGGTCCGGCAATCTGGCGCCTCTGACATCGGCAGATGATGCGATTTCCGTTGACCATAACGCGAGAAATAGGGCTGCCTCCCTATTGCCTCAAATTGCCTTAAAGGCATCATAGAGGGTTGGAACCAGGCTTGTAGCCCTGGTCGAGGGGAACTGAATGACCGAGTTTTTCGTACATGGTTTCAATACGTTGAGCCACGGGCTCGTCGGTTATGTGGTTCCCTTCCTGTTTGTCCTGACTATCGTCGTTTTTTTCCACGAGCTCGGCCATTTCCTGGTCGCTCGCTGGGTCGGCGTCAGAGTGCTGACCTTCTCGCTCGGCTTCGGCCCGGAGCTGTTCGGCTTCAATGACCGCCACGGCACGCGCTGGAAGCTCTCCGCGATTCCGCTCGGCGGCTATGTCAAATTCTTCGGCGACGACAGTGAAGCTTCGACGCCCTCGACCGAGACCCTCTCGGCCATGACCGCGGACGAACGTAAGGGCAGCTTCCATCACAAAAAGGTCGCGCCGCGCGCGGCCATCGTCGCCGCCGGCCCGATCGCCAATTTCATCCTGGCGATCGTGATCTTCACCTGCCTGTTCACCTTCTTCGGCAAGCCGAGCACCACGGCGCAGGTCGACAAGGTCGAGCCGGGAAGTGCCGCGGCGGTCGCCGGTTTCCAGGTCGGCGACGTCATCACCGCGATCGACGGTACTACGATCGATAGCTTCTCGGACATGCAGCGCGTCGTCAGCATCCACGGCGGCGATCAGCTCACCTTCACCATCAAGCGCAGCGGTTCCACGATCCAGTTGCAGGCGACGCCTGAGCTTCGCGACATCAAGGATCCCTTCGGGAACACCCACCGGCAGGGCATTCTGGGAATCACCCGCGCCACCGCGCCAGGCGAGGCCGTGACCGAGCGGGTCGATCCCGCTACCGCGCTCTGGCTCGGGGTGAAGGAGACCTGGTTCGTGGTCGACCGGACACTGTCCTATATCGGCGGTGTCTTCACCGGGCGCGAGGCTGCAAACCAAGTCGGCGGGCCGCTCGGGATCGCGCGAATCTCGGGCCAGGTCGCCAGCATCGGCCTTGCCGCGCTAATTCACCTGGCCGCCGTGCTCTCGATCTCGATCGGGCTCCTCAACCTGTTCCCAGTACCGCTGCTCGATGGCGGTCACCTTTTGTTCTATGCGGTCGAGGCGATCCGCGGCCGGCCGCTATCTGAACGCGCACAGGAAATGGGGTTCCGAATCGGCCTCGCTCTGGTGCTAATGCTGATGGTGTTCGCGACCTACAACGACATTCTCCATCTCGCGGCATCGTGAAACGGCTTTTTTGTGGCGTTGCCTAACGGCAACGTCTTGGAATGAAAATGGAATTGTACAGCCGTCAGTCGGTTGCCGACGTAACAAAATTGGCTACAAGCTGTGCAGCAAGGTTGGGAATCTGCCGGTCCGTTGGGGAACGGGCCGGCCGTGGAATGATAAGGGCGCGGTGCGCATGATTGTTGGAATGCGAGTGCGGGGGGGCTTGCTTGCCGCCCTGATCATGTTCGCTGTGCCGGTGGCCGCCTCGCTGGCGGCTATGCTTGTGTCTGAGCCTGCCGTCGCGCAGACGGTGGATGCGATCACGGTGGAGGGGAACCGCCGTGTCGAGGTCGAGACCATCCGCTCCTATTTCAAGCCGGGTCCGGGCGGCCGCCTGAGCCAGGCTGACATCGACGATGGCCTGAAGGCGCTGATCGAGACCGGCCTGTTCCAGGACGTCCGAATCACCCCCGCCGGCGGCCGGATCGTCGTGACCGTGGTCGAAAACCCCGTGATCGGCCGAATCGCCTTCGAGGGCAACAAGAAGGTCAAGGACGACCAGCTTTCGGCTGAAATCCAGTCGAAGCCGCGCGGTACCTTCTCGCGTCCGATGGTGCAGTCCGATGCCCAGCGTATCGTCGAAATCTACCGCCGTTCGGGCCGCTATGACGTGCGCGTCAACCCGGAGCTCATCGAGCAGCCGAACAACCGCGTCGACCTGATCTTCACCATCACCGAAGGCCAGAAGACCGGTGTCCGGTCGATCGAGTTCATCGGCAACAATTACTATTCCTCTTATCGTCTGCGCGACGTCATCAAGACCCGCGAATCAAACCTGCTGAGCTTCCTCGGCGGCGCAGACACCTACGATCCCGATCGGGTCGAGGCCGACCGCGACCTGATTCGCCGCTTCTACCTCAAGCACGGCTTCGCCGACGTGCAGGTGGTGGCCGCGCTGACCGAATACGATCCCGAAAAGAAGGGCTTCCTCGTCACCTTCAAGATCGAGGAGGGACAGCAGTATCGGGTGGCGTCCGTCAGCTACCAGTCTTCGATCGCGACGCTGGATCCGAACTCGCTGAGCTCGTTCTCGCGTGTTTCCGTCGGCTCGCTCTACAACGCCGAGGCGCTGGAGAAATCGGTCGAGGAAATGCAGATCGAAGCCTCGCGGCGCGGCTACGCCTTCGCCATCGTGCGGCCGCGCGGTGATCGCAATTTCGAGAATCACACGGTCTCGATCGTGTTCGCCGTGGACGAGGGCCCGCGAACCTATATCGAGCGTATCAATATTCGCGGCAATACCCGCACCCGCGACTACGTGATCCGCCGCGAATTCGATATCTCCGAGGGTGACGCCTACAACCGCGCCCTGGTCGACCGCGCCGAGCGGCGGCTGAAGAACCTCGACTTCTTCAAGAGCGTGAAGATCACCACCGAGCCGGGCTCCTCCAGCGACCGCGTGATTCTGGTGGTCGATCTCGAGGAAAAGTCGACCGGCGACTTCTCGGTCTCCGGCGGCTATTCGACCACGGACGGTGCGCTCGCCGAAGTCAGTATCTCGGAACGCAACTTCCTGGGACGAGGCCTGTTTGCGAAGGCGTCCGTGACCTATGGACAATATGCGCGCGGCTACTCGCTGTCGTTCGTCGAGCCGTACCTGCTCGACTATCGCGTGGCGCTCGGCCTCGACATGTACCAGCGCCAGCAACTCGCAAACAGCTATATTTCGTACGGTACCGAAACGCTCGGCTTCAGCCCGCGGCTAGGCTTCAGCCTGCGTGAAGACCTCGCGTTGCAGCTCCGCTACTCGATCTATCAGCAGAAGATCAGCCTGCCGTTCCAGTTGGCGAATTGTAACAACAATCCCAACAACGGCCTGCTTGCCTTCAACCCGTCGCCGGCCTTCGCGCAACTGAACGGAATTCCTGCAGGAGGCACTGCGACGGCCGGGGGCCAGAGCGCCACTGACAGCTCCGGACTCGGCCTGTGGTGCTACAGCGACGGCGAAGCCTCGCTGCCGGTCCGCAAGGAGTTGCAGGGCGGCAAGACGCTCACGTCGGCGCTCGGTTACTCGCTCAACTACAACACGCTCGACAACAACAAGAACCCGACCGACGGCCTGCTGGTCGACTTCAAGCAGGACTTCGCCGGCGTCGGTGGCGACGTCAGCTACATCAAGTCCGCGATCGACGTGAAGTACTACACTCCGCTGGTCGCCGATATCGTCGGCCTGATCCATGCCCAGGGCGGTATTCTCAACCAGGTCGGCAACGATCAGATCCGGATGCTCGACCACTTCCAGATGGGTCCGAACCTGGTCCGCGGTTTTGCTCCGAACGGCATTGGTCCGCGCGACATCAACCCGTTCGGTACGATGGACGCGCTCGGCGGCACCAAGTACTGGGGCGTGTCGGCGGAACTGCAGATGCCGTTCTGGTTCCTGCCGAAGGAAGTTGGGCTCAAGGGTTCGATCTATGCCGACGCCGGTGGTCTATATGACTACAAGGGACCGACGTCGTGGGCGCAGACCGGCGAAGTCAACGTGCCGGGCTGCATTCCGCCAACCGTCGGCAACGGGGTGGTCCCGTCCAATCCCGGAACCTGCCTCGGACTGCAGTATGATAATGGTAACGTTGTCCGCACCTCGGTCGGTGTCGGCCTGATCTGGGCCTCGCCGTTCGGTCCGCTGCGCTTCGACTATGCTGTCCCGCTTACCAAGGGTCAGTTCGATCGCGTGCAGCAATTCAAGTTTGGCGGCGGAACATCGTTCTAACCGCGATCGTCGGCCGCACTGCGACGGATGGAATGGCGCAGCCGATCTTCTTCAAGAGTCCCCCTTCGTCGACGCTGGCTGACATCGCCGCGTTGACGAAGGCGCATTTGGTCGACCCCTCCAGGGGTGGCCACGTGATCAGAGGGCTTGCCTCGCTCGACGAGGCCGGCCCGATGCATCTGGCGTTTTTCGACAATCTCAAATATGTCGACCAGCTCACCTCGACCAAGGCTGGTGCCTGTCTGGTCAGCCCGCGCTTCGAGGCCGACGTGCCTGCCCATGTGGCGGTGTTGCGGGCCGCAAAGCCGTTCCACGCCTTCGTGCATCTGGCCCGGCAATGGCACAGCGACGCGCTCAGGCCCGGCTCGTGGTTCGGTGTCGAGGGCATCGCGCCGTCGGCGATCATCGACCCCACGGCGCATCTGGAGGACGGCGTGATCGTCGACCCGCTGGCAGTGATCGGGGCCAGGGTCGAGATCGGTTCCGGTACCGTCGTCGGCGCAGGCGCGGTGATCGCGGCCGACGTCAAGATCGGGCGCGACTGCAATGTCGGCGCCAAGACGACGATTCAGAACGCCCTGATCGGCAACAACGTGCTGATCCATCCCGGCTGTAATATCGGCCAGGACGGCTACGGCTTCATCTTCTTCGGGCCCGACGGCCACCTCAAGGTGCCGCAGACCGGGCGGGTCCTGATCCAGAACAATGTCGAGATCGGCGCCGCTTCCACCATCGACCGCGGCAGCCTGCGTGACACCGTGATCGGCGAGGGCACCAAAATCGACAACCAGGTCCAGATCGGCCACAATGTGACCATCGGCAGGCACTGCCTGCTCGCGGCCCAGATCGGGCTCGCGGGCAGCCTGACCATCGGCGACAATGTCGCGCTGGGCGCCAAGGTGGGCATCAACAACCATCTGAAGATCGGCGACGGCGCCCAGGTCACGGCGATGAGCGCCGTGAAGGACGACATTCCAGCCAACGGCCGCTGGGGCGGTCACTTTGCCAAACCGACCAAACAGTGGTTTAGGGAGATCCTTGCGGTGGAGCGCCTGGTGCGTGACGGTGCGCCGGTTTCGAAAGGCGAGGAAAGGGAGTGATGGAGGAGTCACCGGTCAGGTTCGAGCTTGTGGACATCAACGACATCCTCAAGACGCTGCCGCACCGCTATCCGATGCTGTTGATCGACCGGGTCATCAACATCCGCGCCGACTACAGCGGCATCGGCGTCAAGAACGTCACGTTCAACGAGCCATCATTCCTCGGGCATTTTCCCGAACGCCCCGTCTATCCCGGCGTGATGATGATCGAGGCCATGGCGCAGACCGCCGGCGTGATAGGCATCAAGTCGGTGGAGGGCACCGAGAGGCCGCGCGCGGTCTACTTCCTCACCATCGACAAGTGCAAATTCCGTAAGCCCGTGATGCCCGGCGACACCATCGAGTACCACATGCGCTCGATCGGCCGCCGCAAGACCATGTGGTGGTTTCACGGCGACGCCAAGGTCAACGGTCAGATCGTCGCCGAAGCCGATGTCGGCGCGATGCTGACGGATTGATCGGCTCGGCGCGACTTCAATCTTCGTCCCGTGTACCGCGCGCTGCAATATGCGGTCATGATACGTCACTGGACATGCCGGGCAATGTCGCGCTAACCACCCGAAAATTCGATTGTTTAGCGCGCTTGCGCATCAACCAGTAGCGGGCCTGTCGTAATGAGCATGATCGATCCCACCGCGCGGATTGCGGATGGCGCCGTGATCGGCGAGGGCACCTCGATCGGTCCCTATTGCATCATCGGCCCCAATGTCGCGATCGGCGCGAACTGCAAGCTCGTTGCGCATGTGACCGTCTCCGGCCATACGTCGATCGGCGCGGAGTGCGTGATCTCGCCGTTTGCGGTGCTGGGCGGGCCGCCGCAGGATCTGAGCTACCGCGGAGAGCCTACGCGGCTTGAGATCGGCACGGGCTGCACCATCCGCGAAGGCGTGACGATGAACATCGGCACGGTGAAAGGCGGCGGGCTGACGCGCGTCGGCGACCGCGGCTATTTCATGAACAACAGCCATGTCGGTCATGACTGCATGGTCGGCAACGACGTGATCTTCGCCACATCAGCCACGCTTGGCGGTCACTGCGAGATCGGGGATTTCGTCTATATCGGCGGGCTCTCGGCCGTGCACCAGTTCACCCGGATCGGGCGGCAGGTGATGGTCGGCGGCGTCTGCGGCGTGCGCGACGACATCATCCCGTTCGGCCTCGCCAACGGCCAATATGCCGTGCTCGAAGGTCTCAACATCATCGGCATGAAGCGCCGCAAGTTCACGAGGGAGCGGCTGGTGACCGTCCGCGCCTTCTACCAGAAGCTGTTCCATGGCGAAGGTGTCTTCGCCGAGCGATTGGCCGCGGTGCAGCCGCTGGCGGCCGAGGATCCGGCGATCGCCGAAATCCTCGCCTTCATCGGCAAGGGCAAGCGGCCGCTCTGTCTTCCGGCTGTCGACGGCAAGCACTGATGCGAGGGGCGCCCGAGCCATGACGTCAGCGGCTCCAGCGATTTCCTCTCCGGTTGGCGTCATCGCAGGTGGCGGCGCCATGCCGTTTGCGGTCGCGGAGTCGCTTGCCAAACGCGGCATGGCGCCGGTGCTGTTCGCGCTGCGCGGCGCGTGCGATCCGGTCCGCGTCGAGGGCTTCCGCCACCGCTGGATTTCGGTCGGCCAGCTCGGGCGGGCGACAAGGCTGTTTCGCGAGGAGGGTTGCCGCGACCTGATTTTCATCGGCACCTTGATGCGGCCAGCGCTGTCCGAAATCCGGCTGGATCTGAAGACGCTTCGTGTTCTCGCAAACGTCATCCGCGCGTTTCGAGGCGGTGACGATCATCTGCTATCCGGCGTCGGCCGCATTCTCGAGCAGGATGGATTTCGCATGGTCGGGATCAAGGATGTCGCCCCGGACCTCTTGATGCCCGAAGGCTGCATCACGCGCACGACGCCGGCCGGCAATGCCAGCGCCGACATTGCGCGGGGGCGCGAGGTGCTTGCCGCGCTCGGCCCGTTCGACATCGGCCAGGCCGCGGTTGTGATCGACGGGCACGTTGTGGCGGTCGAGGACATCGAGGGCACCGACGGGCTCCTGGCGCGCGTGGCGCGGCTGCGTGCCGACGGCCGCATCCGTGCCCAGAGCGGCCGCGGCGTGCTGGTGAAGGCACCCAAGAGCGGCCAGGACCTGCGCTACGATCTGCCGACGGTCGGGCCGCGCACGGTCGAGGGCGCCGCGAAAGCCGGACTTGCCGGTATTGCCGTCATTGCCGGCAACACGCTTGCCGCCGAACCGCAGGCCATGATCGAGGCTGCGGACGCAAGACGGCTGTTCGTCGTCGGTGTGCCAAGCTGATGCACGGCCGCGCCCCAGACATCACGCGCAAGATCTTCCTGATCGCGACGGAGGAATCCGGCGATCGCCTCGGGGCTGCGCTGATGAAGGTGCTGCGCCAGCGGCTCGGCGATGCCGTGCAATTTGCCGGCGTCGGTGGCCGCATGATGGCGGGCGAGGGCCTCACGTCGCTGTTTCCGATCGAAGAACTCTCGATCGTCGGCCTTGCCGCGGTGGTGCAGCAGTTGCCGAAAATCCTGCGATTGATCCGGCACGCCACGGATGCCGCGATCGATGCGGCACCGGACGTGCTCGTCATCATCGACAGCCCCGATTTCACCCATCGCGTCGCCCGCCGCGTGCGCGCGCGCAATCCCGGCATTCCGATCGTCGACTATGTGTCGCCATCGGTCTGGGCCTGGCGGCCGGGCAGGGCGCGCGCGATGCTCGGCTATGTCGACCATGTGCTGGCGCTGTTGCCGTTCGAGCCGGAAGAATATCGCAAGCTGCGCGGGCCGCCCTGCAGCTATGTCGGCCATCCCCTGACCGAGCAGTTTGCCTCGCTGCGGCCGAATGCCGAGGAAGCGAAGCGGCGCGATGCGCAGCCGCCGGTCCTGCTGGTGCTGCCCGGGAGCCGGCGCAGCGAGATCGGGCATCACCTCGCGCTGTTCGGCGAAACGCTGGCGCAATTGCGCGCAAGCGGCGTTGCGTTCGAGCCGGTGCTGCCGACCATGCCGCATCTGGAAGCTGTGATCCGCGAGGGCGTGCAGGGCTGGCAGGTCAAGCCGCAAATCGTGGTCGGCGAGAGCGAGAAGCGCGCAGCGTTCAGGATCGCACATGCCGCGTTCGCCAAATCCGGCACCGTGACGCTGGAGCTTGCGCTGTCAGGCGTTCCCATGGTGACGGCCTATCGCGTCGGCGCCATTGAGGCCTTCATCCTGCGCCGTGCGATCCGCGTGCCATCGGTGATCCTGGCCAATCTCGTGATCGGCAAGGAAGTCATCCCCGAGTTCCTGCAGGAGAACGCAACGCCCGAGAAACTGTCGCAGGCGCTCGGCGAGTTGCTCGCGGATTCCGCGCTGCGCCGCAGCCAGATCGAGGCCTTCGCCACGATGGACGCGATCATGTCGACCGGCAACCAGCCGCCGAGCGTTCGCGCCGCCGACATCGTGCTGGCGACGATGCGGAACGGCCGGCGGACGAGCTAGTTAGCCGCCGTCAGGGCCCTTTCAGCACGCCGGCGCGCATCGGCCCAGGCTTCATTCATCCATTGAGCCCCGGACTGTCCGATCAGGTCGTCATCGGCCCCTCAAGCGATCCATCCGGCGAGGACCGCGAGGTACGTGAGCGTGCAGAGTTCCGGCGTTCAAGGTGGATGGAGCAATCCGTCGGATCTTAGCGTGTCAATCGCTTCGACGAGGGTGAGGCCGCGATGGAGGCAGAACCATTCTCCGGTGTGACGGTGCCACTGGATGTCGAAGCGATTGCGGCTGATCCAGTCGAGGCGGGCGAACGGCGCGTCGAACTCTTCGCCGGGATTCTCCGGGAAGCCGGAGCGGTAGCGTTGAATGAAGCGATATTTGGTGCCGTGCCACTTTCCCAGGATATCGACGGGATAGTTGAATTGCGTCGGCCGGATAGTGGGCAGGAAGCGGGGCTTCAGGAAGTCGTCGATCAGTTGCTGGCAGGCAGCCGTCACCGCCGATTTATCTGCCGCGGACAGGCCGCTCGCTCTCATGTGTCCTCTTGGCTCACGCCGCTTCTACATGGCTCGCCGTCGGCTTTCGCCAGTTCCAGGGCAGAAGCTCAGCCTGCCTCCGGATAGCATGATCGTTGATGCGCGCCAGCACGTCGGCGAGCCAAGCCTGTGAATCGAGATCGTTGAGCTTGGCGCTGGCAATAAGGGTGTACCTCGAGCCGCGCTTCGCCTCCAAGGAGGCCACTTGCAGCTTGTTGCAGTTGCGACTTAGTTGCATGAGGCTTGCATAGCGGAACCGCCTGTGTCAATCTTGCGAGTAATTCGCAACTGGGGTGGGCGGCTGTGCGGGTGAGGCGGCAGATCGACGATTTCGGAGAGGTCCACAGTAGATTTGCGAATGCATCGCAATTGCATCTTGGAGCGTTCCGTCGCCGACCCCAGACCTCAATGGTGGTGGGCCTGCTGGCTGCGTTTCTTGTTTCCGCTCCGGCCGTCGCTGGCGACGCCGCTTCGCCGAACGGCATTCCCCCGTCGTCAATCGCGACCAGCCTGCCAGCCGAGGGCGATGCCACCGGGGTGCGGAGGTGGCTCGCCGAACGCGGGATCATTTATGGGCTGATCTACACGGGCGAAGCGTTGCGCAATCTGTCCGGAGGCGTCCGGCGAGGAGGGCTTTATGAGGGCAAGCTCGAGGCCTTCGTCGCGGCGGACCTGGAGAAGCTCGCGGGTTGGCCGGGGCTGGGCTTCTTCGCCAATGCCTTCCAGATCCATCATACGGCAGGGCTGCGCGACCAGCATTTTGAGAGCCTGATCACGATCAGCAACATCGAGGCTGTGCCGTCGACACGGCTGTCCGAATTATGGTTGGAGCAGAAGCTGTTCGATGACCGCTTCAGCATCCGCTTCGGCCAGCTTGCGGCGGACACGGAGTTCTTCGTCAGCGACTACAGCAAGACGCTCATCAGCAGCGATTGGCCCACAATCGCCGGTGGCAATTTGCCAAGTGGCGGTCCCGCTTATCCTCTCGCGACGCCGGGCATCCGGCTGAAGTTCGATCCCAGCCCAAGCTGGACAGCCCTGGTCGGATTGTTCAACGGCGACCCGGGCGGGCAAGCGACCATCAATCGCACCGGCACCAATTTCCGCGTCAACGATCCGCCCTTGCTGATGGGAGAACTGCAGTACCGCTACAATCAGGACAAGGATTCGCGCGGGCTGGCCGGCACGTTGCGGTTCGGCGGATGGCACCATTTCGGGATGTTCGCAGACATGAGGTTCGACGATGCCGGCCTTTCGCAGGCAAGCCCGTTCGCCACCGGGAACGCGCGTCTGTTTCGCGGGTCGAGCGGCATCTACGGTATCATCGATCAGCAGATCTATCGACCCGAGGGCGGCGACGCCACAAGCGGCATCGCCGTATTCGGCCGGATCTCGGGTACTCCATCGGATCGCAACCTGATCGACTTCTTCGTCGACGCCGGAATCGTGTTCTCAGGACTGCTGCCCGGCAGGCCTGAGGACAAGTTCGGAGCTTCATTCATCTGCGCGCACATATCCGATCGGGCGCGCGCGCTCGATCGTGACATGATCGACCTGACCGGAACCCATCAGCCGCTCAGGGATTTCGAGCTCACGATCGAGCTCTCCTACCAAGCCCAGATCAAGCCAGGCTGGACGCTTCAGCCGGTCTTTGAATACGTCGTCCATCCCGGTGGACACGTTCCGGACCCGATCTTGCCGAGTTCGCCGGTGAAGAGCGGGGCGCTGATCGGCGTACGCAGCACGATCGCGTATTAGGTAGCCGTCGTCGGCGGAGATCGCAGCCCGCGGCAAACGAAAACGGCGCCACCAGAAATGATGGCGCCGTCTCGAACTTCGCGAATCTTGAAGCTTACTTCCGCTTGTCGATCGGGACGTATTCGCGGCTGGCGACGCCAGTGTAGAGCTGGCGCGGGCGGCCGATCTTCTGTTGCGGATCCTCGATCATCTCGCTCCACTGGCTGATCCAGCCGACCGTGCGGGCGACCGCGAACAGCACGGTGAACATCGAGACCGGAAAGCCCATCGCCTTCAGCGTGATGCCCGAATAGAAGTCGACGTTCGGATAGAGCTTGCGCTCGATGAAGTACTGGTCGCTGAGCGCGATCTTCTCCAGCTCCATCGCCACCTTCAGCATCGGATCGTCGCCGTGGCCGATCTCCTTCAGCACGGCATGACACATCTTCTGCATGATCTTGGCGCGCGGATCGTAGTTCTTGTAGACGCGGTGGCCAAAGCCCATCAGGCGGACTTCGCTGTTCTTGTCCTTCACCTTGGCGATGAAGTCAGGAATGTTCTCCACCTTGCCGATGCTGTAGAGCATGTTCAGCGCGGCTTCGTTGGCGCCGCCATGCGCTGGGCCCCACAGGCAGGCGATGCCGGCCGCGATGCAGGCGAACGGGTTGGCGCCGGAGGAGCCGGCGATGCGCACCGTGGAGGTCGACGCATTCTGTTCGTGGTCGGCATGCAGGATGAAGATCTTCTCCAGCGCGTCCGCCAGCACCGGGTTGATCTTGTATTCCTCGCAAGGCACGCCGAAGCACATATTGAGGAAGTTCTCGGCGAACTTCAGCGAGTTCTTCGGATACATGAAGGGCTGGCCGATGGTGTATTTGTAGGCCATCGCCGCCAGCGTCGGGATCTTCGCGATCATGCGCATGGAAGCGATCATGCGCTGCTGCGGATCATTGATGTCGGTGGAGTCGTGGTAGAACGCGGCGAGTGCGCCGACGGCTGCAACCATGATCGCCATCGGATGGGCGTCGCGGCGGAAACCCTGGAAGAAGCGCGCCATCTGTTCGTGCACCATCGTATGATGGGTGACGCGGTAGTCGAAATCCTTCTTCTGCGCGGGCGTCGGAAGCTCCCCGTAGAGCAGGAGATAGCAGGTCTCCAGGAAGTCGCCGTGTTCGGCGAGCTGCTCGATCGGATAGCCGCGGTATTCGAGGATACCGGCGTCGCCGTCGATATAGGTGATCTTGGACTGGCAGCTTCCCGTCGAGGTGAAGCCCGGGTCGTAGGTGAACACGCCGGCCTGGCTGTACAGCTTGCCGATGTCGATGACATCAGGGCCGACGGTGCCGCTCAGGATCGGGAAATCGTAGGTCTTGTTGCCGATCGTGAGGGTAGCTGTTTTGCTGCTGGATTGTGCGTCCATCGTGTTGTCCCCGATGAATTTGTTGCGAAAATCGAACCTGCCCGAGTTGCTATTTTACGGCGGATGTCGGGACAAGCCGGATTGTCTAGAAGGCCTCGCCAGATGCGTAGCTTATTGCCCTGTGCGCTGCAAGGTGGACCCTTGGAGGGGCATGGCAGGGCTTACACAGCCGACTGATCGCGCAGGCGGGCAAGACTTTCCTCCCGCCCCAATACCGCCAGGACATCGAAAATACCCGGTGAGGTGGTGCGTCCCGTCAATGCCACCCGGAGCGGCTGGGCGACGGCGCCGAGCTTGAGATTGTTCTGCTCCGCGAAATTCCGCATGGCGGCTTCCGTGGTCTCCAGCCGCCAGTCAGTGACCGTCTCCAGTGCCGCGCGAAGCTTCCCGATCAGCGCGCGCGTTTCTGGCGTCAGCAGCGCGGCGGCTTTTGGTTCGATCTCGATCGGCCGGTCGGCGAAAATGAAAGACGCGCCCGCGATCAATTCGATCAGCGTCTTGGCGCGCTCCTTCAGGCTCGGCATCGCCCGCAGCAATTGCGCGCGCGTCGTGTCGTTGAGCTTGGCTTTGATGGCGGCGCCGTCGGGAACGTAGTCCAGCACGCTCTCGAACTGAGTCACGAGAGATTGATCGTCGCTGTGCCGGATATAGTGGCCGTTGAGATTCTCCAGCTTGGCGAAGTCGAACCGCGCCGCCGAACGGCCGATCGCCGGCAGGTCGAACGCCTCGATCATCTCCTGCGTGGAGAATATCTCCTGGTCGCCGTGGCTCCAGCCGAGCCGGACCAGGTAGTTGCGCAGCGCCGCCGGCAGGTAGCCCATCGCCCGGTAGGCATCGACGCCGAGCGCGCCGTGGCGCTTGGAGAGCTTTGAGCCGTCGGGGCCATGGATCAGCGGGATATGGGACATGCTGGGGATGTTCCACTCCAGCGCATCGTAGATCTGCTTCTGGCGCGCGGCGTTGATCAGGTGATCGTCGCCGCGGATCACATGGGTGACGCCCATGTCGTGATCGTCGACCACCACCGCGAGCATGTAGGTCGGCGTGCCGTCACCGCGGAGCAGGACGAGGTCGTCGAGGTTCTCGTTCTGCCAGACCACGCGGCCCTGGACCTGATCCTCGATCACGGTCTCGCCGGTCAGGGGCGCCTTGAGCCGGATCGTGGGTTTCATGCCGGGCGGCGCGCCGGCCGGATCACGGTCGCGCCACATTCCGTCGTAGAGGCGGGTGCGGCCCTCGGCGCGCGCTTTCTCGCGCATGGCGGCAAGTTCCTCTGAAGTCGCGTAGCAGCGATAGGCCCGCCCGGCGGCGAGCAACTGCTCGGCGACCTCGCGGTGGCGGGCGGCGCGGCTGAACTGGTAGATGACCTCGCCGTCCCAATTGAGCTCGAGCCAGGTCAGGCCGTCCAGGATGGCGTCGATCGCCTCCTTGGTGGAGCGCTCGCGGTCGGTGTCCTCGATCCGGAGCAACATCTTGCCGCCGTGCTTCCTGGCATAGAGCCAGTTGAACAGCGCGGTGCGGGCCCCCCCGATATGGAGGAAGCCGGTCGGCGAGGGGGCGAAGCGTGTGACGACGGAATCAGACATGACCGGATGCGGGCTCGGGCTTGAACGGCGCTGGTGTATAGCAGGAACAACGCATAACTAAAGCCTTGGCCTTACTAAAGGCTTGGGCTGTGTGAAAGCAGCCTCGAAAGCAGGCTTGGCGGGCCGGGGCGAATTTGGCAGAAGGGCGGCTGATCCCTTTTTTGAGCATGATCTTTCGGGAAGGCGGCTTCCGGTTTTCCGGACCATGCATAGGAACCCTCGATGACGACAGAACCAGTGGCGGCAGAAACGGTGGCGGCGGAGACCGGACGCGATTTCATTCGCGACATCGTCCAGGCTGACCTCGCTGCAAAGAAGCACAGCCACGTCGTGACGCGCTTCCCGCCGGAGCCGAACGGCTACCTGCATATCGGCCACGCCAAGTCGATCGCACTCAACTTCGGCATCGCGCAGGAGTTTCCCGGCCACTGCAACCTGCGCTTCGACGACACCAATCCGACCAAGGAAGAGCAGGAATATATCGACGCGATCCAGGCCGACGTGCGCTGGCTCGGCTACGATTGGGGCGACAATCTCTATTTTGCCTCCGACTATTTCGAGCGCCTCTACGAATGGGCCGAAAGCCTCATCAAGCAGGGTGACGCCTATGTCGACGACCAGAGCCAGGAGGAGATCCGCCTCTCGCGCGGCACGCTGACCGAGCCCGGCAAGAACTCGCCCTATCGCGACCGCCCGGTGGAGGAGAACCTCGACCTGTTCCGCCGCATGAAGGCCGGTGAGTTCCCGAACGGCGCGCGGGTGCTGCGGGCCAAGATCGACATGGCCTCGGGGAACATCAACATGCGCGACCCGGTGCTGTACCGGATCCTGCACGCGCACCATCCGCGCACCGGCGACAAATGGTCGATCTATCCGAGCTACGACTATGCCCACGGCCAGTCGGACGCGATCGAGGGCATCACGCATTCGCTCTGCACCCTCGAGTTCGAGGATCATCGGCCGCTCTATGAGTGGCTGCTCGACAAGCTGCCGGTGCCGTCCAAGCCCAGGCAGTACGAATTTGCGCGCCTGAACCTGACCTACACGCTGCTCTCCAAGCGCGTGCTGACCCAGCTCGTGCGCGAGGGTCATGTCGCCGCCTGGGATGATCCGCGCATGCCCACGATTGCAGGCTTGAAGCGGCGCGGCGTGCCGCCGGCGGCAATCCGCGAGTTCATCAAGCGGATCGGCGTGGCCAAGTCCAACAGCGTCGTCGACGTCGGCATGCTGGAGTTCTGCATCCGCGAGGAGCTGAACCGCACCGCGCTCCGGCGCATGGCGGTGCTGCGCCCGCTCAAGGTCGTGATCGAGAACTATCCGGAAGGGCAGGTCGAGGAGATCGAGGCGATCAACCACCCCGACGATCCCGCAGCCGGCACCCGCAAGATCGCCTTCGGCCGCGAGCTCTATATCGAGCGCGACGACTTCATGGAGAACCCGCCGAAGAAATTCTTCCGCCTCTCGCCGGGCACTGAAGTGCGGCTGCGCTACGCCTATTTCATCAAGTGCACCGGCGTCATCAAGAACGACGCCGGCGAGATCGTCGAGCTGCGCTGCACCTATGATCCCGCGACCAAGGGCGGCAACGCGCCCGACGGCCGCAAGGTGAAGGCGACCATGCATTGGCTACCTGCGGCGCAATCGAAACCGGCCGAGATCCGCATCTACAACCAGCTCTTCGCGACGCCCAGTCCGGACGCCGGCAATTTCGCCGCCGATCTCAATCCGCAGTCCCTGGAAGTGCTGACGGACGCGCGCATCGAGCCGGCGATCGCCGAGAGCAATTCGAACGAGGTGATGCAGTTCGAGCGCCAGGGCTATTTCGTTCGCGACCCCGACTCGACGGCGGACAAGCCGGTGTTCAACCGCACCATCGGCCTGCGCGACACCTTCGCCAAGGAAGTCGGCGGCAAGAGCTAGAGGTGGGCGAGATGCACGGCGAAGCCGACGACATCGTTTCCACCATCATGGCAAAATGGTCCACCGGCTTCAGCAGGCTGGATGCCGCAGCACTCGCTTCGCTCTATTCGGAGGGCGCGTTCTTCTTCGGCTCCAATCCGACACTCTATCGTGGCAGGGAAGGGGTTTCGGCCTACTTCAACGGCCTGCCGCGATGGCGCTCTCAGACCGTTCAGTTTTCCGACGTGCGCGCGGCGCAGGTCACCCCGAACGTGATCAACATGGCCGGCACGGCGTCATTCTTCCTGGGCGACGGCGAACCGCCGCTCTCGGTGAAGATTACCTGGGTGATCGTCCGCGAAGACGGCGACTGGAAAATCGTCAGCCATCACGTCTCGTCGAAAGCGCCGCTGATTGACCGCTAGGCCGCTCATTCCGTCAGCGGTGGTCGTCGCTAGATGTCGTAATAGAGGTGGAACTCGTAAGGATGAGGGCGTAGCCGGATCGGATCGATCTCTTTCTTCCGCTTGTAGTCGAGCCAGGTTTCGATCACGTCGGCGGTGAAGACGTCGCCACGGAGCAGGAAGGCGTGATCGCGCTCGAGCGCATCGAGTGCCTGATCCAGCGACCCGGGTGTGGACTTCACATCCTTGGCCTCGGCGGGCGGCAGGTCATAGAGGTTCTTGTCGATCGGGCTGCCCGGGTCGATCCGGTTGTTGATGCCGTCAAGGCCGGCCATCAGCATCGCGGAGAAGGCCAAATAGGGATTGCAGGAAGGATCCGGCGAGCGGAACTCGACGCGCTTGGCCTTCGGGTTCGGCGAATACATCGGAATGCGGCAGCAGGCCGAGCGGTTGCGCTGGGAGTAGACCAGATTGATCGGAGCCTCATAGCCCGGCACCAGGCGCCGATAGGAGTTCGTGGTCGGGGCGCACAGCCCGCACAGCGCCCAGGCGTGGGTCAGGAGACCGCCGATATAATAGCGGGCAAGCTGGCTCAGCTCGGCATAGTCGCCCCTGTCGTAGAACAGATTGGTCTCGCCCTTCCACAGCGACTGGTGAACGTGCATCCCTGAAGCATTGTCCTCGAACAGCGGTTTGGGCATGAACGTCGCGGTCATGCCATGCTGCTTTGCGGTGTTCTTCACCACGTATTTGTAGATCATCAGATTGTCCGCCATGCGCGTGAGCGTGGTGAAGCGCATGTCGATCTCGTTCTGGCCGCCGGTCGCGACTTCATGGTGATGGGCTTCGATCTGGATGCCGAGTTCTTCCATTGTCAGCACCATGTCGGTGCGGAGATCCTGCATGCTGTCGGTTGGGGGAACGGGAAAGTATCCCTCTTTCGGGCGCGGCTTGTGGCCCAGATTCGGCACTTCTTCCTTGCCTGTGTTCCAACTGCCTTCCCCAGAATCGATTTCGTGGAAGGCGTAATTGATGCCCTGTCCGTAGCGGACGTCGTCGAACACGAAGAACTCCGCCTCCGGACCGAAGTAGCTCGTCTCGGCGCGCCCGGTGCCCTTTAGATGGGTCTCAGCCTTCTGCGCGATGTAGCGGGCATCCCGGCTATAGGATTGACCGGTCACGGGATCGCGGATGTTGCAGATCAGGACCAGGGTCGATGCCAGCGAATACGGGTCGAGGAAGGCCGTGGTCGGGTCCGCGACGACCAGCATGTCGCTTTCCTGGATCTCCTGAAAGCCGCGGATCGATGAGCCGTCGAATCCGATGCCCTCGCTGAGAGCATCGATACTTGCCGCGCTCGGCGGGACGGAAAAATGCTGCCACACCCCCGGCAGGTCAGTGAAGCGCAGGTCGATCATCTGCACCTTCTCATCCGCGATCGCCTTTACGAGATCTTCGGCTGTCGTACATTTGGGAAACATGGCTTCGCTCCTGTCATGGAGAGCCGGTCATTAGAGATCACGTTGTCGCTCCGCCGCGACCAAGAACGGTTTGCGACGAATTCTGCTCCACCTTCTCGGTCGCCGCACCGGCACCCTCAGCTTTGGTGCGGCCCGCGCATCAGCTTCATGGCGTCTTCGATATGCCGCCAGGTCTTGGCGAGTTCGACGTCGCCCTTTGCTTCGAGCTCGATGGCGTTCTGGGCAGCCTCCGCAATGGCCTTGGCGCCATGTGCTTCCAAGAGCTGCCGCGCATAATCGTGGATTTCGATTTCTCGCATGGCGTCATGCTCCTCTCCTTCCGGGCGCAACCGTGAAATTCCAGTCGGGCCGAGAGCCGTAGACGTTGACACCTGGTTAAGCGCAGCAGTGTGCATCCTGCTGCGGCGCACTTGCAAGAGTGCTTTCCGCGTGCTGGGCGGCCGGGAAGCGGCTCCGGAACACGGGCAGCGGCAACACAACGCAGGTCGGACGGATGTCTTTCCAGTGCCGCTTCACCATATCCATGGGAGAAGGGAGGTGAGCGTCATGCGCATTCAACACTGGCAGGACGTTGCCAGCTTGTTGGTGGGTGTATGGCTGGTCGTGTCGCCCTTTGCCCTGGGCTTCGGCGGGGCGGCCGTCTGGATAACCATCGCGCTTGGGTTGGCTGTCATCCTGTTTGCCATCGAGGCATTTGTCATTCCATCCTATCTGGAGGAATGGGGCGAGATGCTCCTCGGACTGGCTCTGTTGCTGGCACCTTGGACGGTCGGCTACGAGCACGTCTCGGCGACGGTAAGCAGCATGCTATCGGGCATATTGGTGATCTTGTTCGCTGGCTGGGAGCTGGTGACCGATCGTGATTTCACCACCTGGTGGCACGATCGCTGGCATCACCGCGCCGGCTGAGAACGGAGTCGAACGGGCCTTGCACCGACCGCCATCTGGTGGCGGCCGGGGGGCGGGAATTGTGCGGAGCGCAGGGCTTCACGGCCCCGCACCAAGGCTATTCGATCACGACGCTGTCTTAGGCTCTATCGGTTGCCAGATGCTGATCTTGCGTGTCTCGGGCATCAGGAAAACGGCGAGCACGAAGCAGACCGCGGGAACTACGATCGGATAGATCAGCGCGTAGCCGACGCTGCCGGTGGCGGCGAAAGCCGCCGAGGTAATGAACGGCACCAGGCCGCCGCCCCAGCCGTTGCCGATGTGATACGGCACCGATACCGATGTGTAGCGGATCCTGCTGGGGAAGAATTCGGCCAGGAACGCGCCGACCGGCCCGTACACCATCCCGACGTAACAGACGAGGATGAAGATGATGAAGACTGCGATCGGATAGTTGATGTTTCCGGGCTGCGTGACCGTTCCGAGCCACAGATACAGCGGATAGTAGGTGATCGCGGCAAGCAGCATGCCTCCCAGGATCACCGGCTTGCGGCCGATCAGGTCCGACAGCCAGCCAAAGAAGATCAGGCTCGGCGTCGCAAGTAGCAGCGCGGCCCCGACGATGTAGGCCGAGGTCAGAGCGTCCACCTTGGAGACCTGCTGCAGGAAGTACAGCGCCCAGAACTGTCCGCTGTACCAGACTACGCCCTGTCCGATCAGGACGATGATGGCGATTCCGATGTATTTGATGTTCGAGCTAAGGAACGCTTCCTTCCAGGGGTTCCGGGTCATCTGCCCACGGGCCTTGATCTCCTGGAAGATCGGCGTCTCCTGGAGCTGGAGGCGGATGTAGATGGCGATGGCCACCAGCAGGAACGAGAGCAGGAACGGAACGCGCCATCCCCATTCGTTGAAGGCCTGATCGCCGAAATAGATCCGGGTCAGAATGATCACGGCCAGCGACACCACGATCCCGAGCGTCGGCGAGGTCTGGAGCCAGCCGGTGTAGTAGCCGCGTCTATCGTCGGGCACATGCTCGGCAACATAGGTGATGGCGCCGCCATATTCGCCACCCAGGCACAGGCCCTGGATCATGCGTAGCCCGAACAGCACGAACGCGGCGGTGAGACCGATCGACTGATAAGTCGGGATCAGGCCGATCGCGCCCGTTCCCAGTCCCATTCCGGTGAGCGTGATGAGAAACGTATATTTGCGGCCGACCCGGTCGCCCATCCATCCAAAGAGGAATGCTCCGAGCGGACGGATCAGGAATCCTGCAGTGAACAGGGCGATCGTGCTCAGCAGGGCTGCGACGGGGTGGGATTGTTCGAAGAACTTGACCGACAGAACGGCGGCCAGGCTGCCAAAGATATAGAAGTCATACCATTCGATGATGTTTCCGACCGACGCGGCAACAATCACGCGGCGAAAATCGCTCGGTACCTGAATTGCCATGTGCTGCTCCCATTAGTTCAATGACTTCTCCTCGCGTTTTTCAGCGCTCTATTCGCTCGCGGAGTACGCGTGATGCGCGACGCTACAGGCTTGATTTGCGAGTTGCGTCCGCAACGCCGGTCTCAGGGAAGCCTTGAACCACCTGAGAAGGGCTCCAGCGGTCTTCGAACCGCGAGCCACCACTGCCTCATCCCGTCTGTCCGGGCGGAGGCGCAGCCACAGTCTAATCCTCAATGAGACTGCGGCCTTATGAGACTTTCGGCGCAGTCGGGTTTGAAGCTGGCTAAAGAGCCAGCGCTAGGATTGGGAGCGCCACCGGCACGACGTTCGCATCTGTTCCGCTATCCCGTGGATACCTGCTTCCGGTAGCTTTGCGGAAACCAGGGGCAGTCCAGGGCGCAGGATGTCGGACGAGGGCAGGACGCCGGGCGGCAGGCGCGGCTATGCCGGCACCTGGCCGCCGCGCGAGGCGATGGCGCCGGCGGGTGGGTATGCCCCGATCGGCGTCGGCGCCTGGCCGCCAATCGTCGAGACGTTGCGCCAGTGGGCCGGCGCCGAAGCGGGCGCCGGACGGCTTCTGCCCTGGGTGCCGGTCGCGTTCGGCAGCGGCATCGCGCTCTACTTCGCCGCCGACCATGAGCCGGTGCTGTCGGTCGCGGTCATCGTCGCGATCGCGCTGTGCGCTGTCGCGTTCCTGCTCAGGCGACGGCAGGCGTTCGCTGTCGCCGTCATGATTGCCGCCGTTGCGGCGGGTTTTGCGGTTGCCACCTGGCGAACCGCGCGGGTCGCGCATGGCGTGCTGGCGCGGCCGATGTTCTCGGTGTCACTCACCGGATTTGTCGAGACGCGTGACATCCGCGAGCGCACCGACCGTTTCGTGCTGCGCGTCGCAAGCATCGAAAGCCAGCGCGGCACGCCGAAACTTGAGCGCGTTCGGCTGTCGGTGAAGAAGGGCACTGCCCCCGAAGTCGGCAGCTTCGTCGAATTGAAGGCGCGGCTGCAGCCGCCGCTCGCTCCTCTGCGGCCCGGGAGCTACGATTTTGGCCGCGATCTCTATTTCCAGGGCATCGGCGCGTCCGGTTTCGTACTCGGCGCCATCAAGACGACCGCGCCGCCGGAAGGCCGCGGATTTACGCTGCGCTATGCGGCCTTCATGCAGGGCATGCGCGATGCGATCGATGCGCGGATCCGCAACGTGCTCGAAGGCGACAATCGCGCGATCGCGACCGCACTCCTGACCGGCCGGCGCGATGCGATCTCCGAGCCGGTGAATGATGCGATGTTCATCTCGGGGCTCGGGCACGTGCTGTCGATCTCGGGCTACCACATGGCCGTGGTCGCGGGCGTGGTCTTCTTCGCGGTTCGCGCGCTGCTTGCGCTGTTTCCGGTGCTCACCGTGGGCTTTCCGATCAAGAAATGGTCTGCCGCGGCGGCGCTCGTGGCGGCCGCCTTCTATCTTCTGCTGTCGGGTGCGGAGGTCGCGACGCAGCGCTCGTTCCTCATGACCGCAGTGGTGCTGATCGCCGTCATGGTCGACCGCCGCGCGGTGACGTTCCGGACGCTCGCGGTCGCGGCCATGATCGTGCTCGCGATCGCGCCGGAGGCGCTGGTGCATCCAAGCTTCCAGATGTCGTTTGCGGCGACGCTCGGGCTGGTGGCGCTGGTGCAGATCGGCATGCCGCATCTGTTTGCCGCGCCAGACCATTCCACGACCGCGCGGATCGCGCTGTGGGGCGGGCGTGAGGTCGCGATGCTGCTGCTGGCGTCGTTGGTGGCGGGGCTGGCGACCACGCCCTATGCCGCTTTTCATTTCCACCGGGTGGCGCCCTTTGGCGTGCTCGCCAACCTCGCGGCGATGCCGGTGGTGTCGGCGCTGGTGATGCCGGCCGGGCTGCTTGGCCTGCTGGCGATGCCGTTCGGTTTCGACGGCGTGTTCTGGGCGATCATGGGCAGTGGCATCGACTGGATGATCGTGGTCGCGCAGGGGGTCGCCGCGCTGCCGGGCGCGGTCGGCCACGTCAGTGCGTTCGGGATCGGCCCGCTGATTGCCGCGAGCCTGGGCGTCATCCTGCTCGGGCTGTTGCGCACGCCGCTGCGCTTCGGCGGCGCGGCCGTGCTTCTCATTGCGGTGGTCTGGGCGGTGGGGGCGCCGCAACCGGACATCCTGATTTCCGGCGACGGCCGCAATGTCGCCGTCCGCGGCGGTGACGGGCGGCTGCACCTGATGCGGACCGCGAAGGACGCGTTTCTCGCCAAGGAGTGGCTGGCCGCGGATGCCGATGCCCGCACCGCGGGCGATCCGTCGCTGACGGAGGGCGTGTCCTGCGATGAGAGCGGCTGCGTGACCTCTGCGGCCGGTGGCGCGTTCATCGCGCTCACCCAGCGATCCGAGGCGCTCGCGGACGATTGCGAGCGGGCGGTGCTGATCGTGACCGCACGGCCGGTGCCGCAAGGCTGCGCGGCGGCGGTCATCGATGCCGAGCGCCTGCGGCGGCAGGGTGGGCTGGCGCTGCGGCGGAGCCGGAACGGCTTCGTCATCGACGCCGTCAAGCCCGCCGGCCTCGACCGGCCGTGGTCGCCTGGGATGTCAGGCGAAGGCGAACCCGAGACCACGATCCGGATCCAGGGGGCACCCGCGCCGCGCGCCATCGATGCGACCCCGTCCGAATCCGACCTGCAGTCGGAAGACTGAGCGCCCCGTTCAATCTCCGCCGGCGTTGGCCGCTAGCTCGAAGGCGCCGAGCCGAAATTCATCCGGATCGCCCGAATGCGAGGGCATTTGCACGAGCGTAAAGGTCGCATCCGGAAATCGCTCCCAGATCGCGAGATCTTCCGCTGCGACGGTGAGCCAGCCGAACCTGAACATGTATCGGCCGGGCTCAGCCACTCGTCCGGCTCTTTGCCATGTGATCTTGGTGACCACCGATCACGCCCCCTGGGCGAATAAAGCGTCCGTTCAACACAAAATCACGTGCGCCCCCGGATGACCTCCGGAGCCGCTCAAAACACTTTGCTTTTCACTCGCGGCAACGCTCCGCCGGCCGAGACCGGCGGCGCACGCTGCCCGAAGCTGTCAGCCGATGAACAGCGGGTTCGGCGCGGGGCGCTGCTCGACCGCCTTCGGTGCCGGCTCTGCAACATGATGCGTCACTGGCAATTGCAGCACGGTCGCCCGCTGCCCTTCGCAGAGCTGGGTCACCAGCACATGGCTGCCATCGGGGAATTCGATCGCGTCGTGATGACGATCCCGAATATGCGGATCGATCTGGTTGAACTTGCCGACACGGAAGCCGGTCGTCTTGGTCCAGATCCAGCGATTGTCGTAACGGACGTTATCGGCGAACGCGAGTTCGGTCCCGGGAAGCATGCAGACTGCGACCGTCGGATCGCTTTCCGAAGCGAAGCCGCGGGTCGAGGTGCCGCGGAAGGTGGTGGTGATGAGCGTCTCTCCAACCTGGGCGGGACGCGTCGCCACGGCATGCAGGCTATAGTCACACATCGGATTGCTCCTCATTCGAGATAGCCGACCCGTGCCTGGGAAGAGGCGCAGGCCTCTATCAGAGTGGACGATAACTTATAAGCCTCTGCTTCGTTCTTGGCATTTGTACGGCCCGCGCCTTCGGTCCGTTCACAAACACGATAGCGAGACGCTGCCGCACATCACCTTGCACCGAAGTGCCCCGGCGAATTTACCGGGGCTTTCATTCTAATCATTCTAAGTCGTTCTTGTCATCGTCCTCTAGGCCGTGTGGACTCTTGGGATTCTCAAATCAGATTGAACGTGATTCAAGGCTTTCTTTTAGGAGGAAGCCTT
>NZ_JBEGDB010000005.1:0-80421 GCF_043638955.1 Bradyrhizobium sp. 31Argb
GTTCCCCGAAGCATCGAGATTCTCCTGCCACCCGAAAACTTGCCGATCCTCGAATGGCTCGGTATCAAAACGTCAAATCACTGTGATGAACCAGTAGTCGGACGACAGAATGTCGAGCAGGCCCTCGCGGGCGAGATCGACAGCGGCGATGTTGCCGGAATGCGAGCCGCCGCGCACCACGTTGGGCGCGCCCATCAGGATGTCGATGCCGGCCGCATGCAGGCCGCGCGCGGCCTCCATCGTGGTCGGGAATTCTGCGACCGAGACGCGGTCGCGCACGGCGTCGACCACGTTCTCTTCCGTGGTGTCGTCGTGGCTCGCCAGCGGGATATTGTATTCATGCGCGAGCGCGACGATGGCGCGCATGTTGGTGGCGGCATAGGCTTTCTGGTTGGCGAAGCGCCGGGCGAAGAGCTCGTCGAGCTGGGCGTCGGTCATGCCGCCACCCTTGCCGCGATAGTAGTCGCGCAGCTTCACCTCGTCGCGGAACTGGCGCTGGCCGGGGGTGTGATCCATCAGCGACATCAGGCGTACGTCGGGCCGATCGATCAGCTCCTTCGCCTCGGCCACCACATCGGGCATCGGAATTTCGCAGCGCAGGTGCAGGAAGTGATCGGCACGAAGCAGATTGCCCTCGCGGGCCGCCGAGATCGCCGCCGCCAGAATGCCGGCGCGGCCGTCGACCTCCTCGGCACCATCCTCGCGCCAGACCCGGAGCGAGTCGAGGACCGTGGTGATGCCCGAGGTCGCGAGCTGCGCGTCATAGGAGATGACGGAGGCGACCGGGTCCCAAAACACTTTCGGGCGCGGCACGTAATGGGCTTCGAGATGATCGGTGTGCAGCTCGATCATGCCGGGCATGATGAGATCGCCGCCGGCATCCTCACTGCCATCGGGCGCGCTCCCCTCACCGAATTCGGCAATGCGGCCGGAGGCCAAGGCGACCCAGCCGCGCTCGATGACGCGGTCGGCCAGCACGAGGCGGGCATTGCCGATGATGGTCTCTCTTGCAGTCATCTCACCCCTTCCCTCTCATGCCGCTGCCCTCTCACGCCGCTGCAGCGAATGACGTGACATCCACGATTCGGTCTGCAATCAGATGACGGATCTCATCGTCATGCACGATCGCGACCATCGCGACGCCGCGGCGTTTCTTCTCTCCGATCAGTTCCACCACCACGGCGCGATTGGCCGCATCGAGCGAGGCCGTCGGCTCGTCCAGGAGCAGGATCGGCAGATCGGACACGAAGCCGCGGGCGATGTTGACGCGCTGCTGCTCGCCGCCGGAGAAGGTCGAGGGCGGCAGCGCCCAGAGCCTCTCGGGGATGTTGAGCCGGCGCAGCAGTGCCTTGGCCTTGTCGCGCGCTTCCGCGCGCGGCGTGCCGTTGGCGACCAGCGGCTCGGCGACGACGTCGATGGTCGCCACCCGCGGCACCGCACGCAGGAACTGGCTGACATAGCCGACGCTGGCGCGGCGCACGCTCAGGACCTGCCGCGGCTCGGCGCTGGCGAGATCGATCACCTTGCCCTGGTGGCGGATGTCGATCCGCCCGGTGTCGCAACGGTAGTTGCCGAAGATCATCTTCAGGATCGACGACTTGCCGGCGCCCGATGGCCCGGACAGCACCACGCATTCGCCCGGCTCGACATGGAACGAGACGTTGCTCACGACAGGCAGTTCGGCCCCACCCTGCAGATGCATGGTGAAGGTCTTTGCCGCGTTGGAGATTTCAATCATCGCAGTCATCGGCGCCCTCATGGCGGCAGGATCGAGGAAACGAGCAGTTGGGTATAGGGCTCGCGCGGGTCGTCGAGCACCTGGTCGGTCAGGCCGGTCTCGATGACGCGGCCGCCTTTCATCACCATCACCCGGTGCGACAATAGGCGCGCCACCGCGAGGTCATGCGTGACGACGATGGCGGCGAGGTTGAGCTCGCTGACGAGGTTGCGCATCAGATCGAGCAGGCGGGCCTGCACGGAGACGTCGAGCCCGCCGGTCGGCTCGTCCATGAACACCAGGCGCGGCGCAGTGACGAGGTTGCGCGCGATCTGCAGGCGCTGCCGCATGCCGCCGGAATAGGTTTTCGGCGCATCGTCGATGCGACCGATGTCGATCTCGACGCGTTCGAGCCACGTCGTTGCGGTATCGCGGATGCGGCCATAGTGATTCCAGCCGATCGCCATCAGCCGCTCGCCGACATTGGCGCCGGCGGAGACCGCCATGCGCAGCCCCTGCGCGGGGTCCTGATGCACATAGCCCCAATCGGTGCGGAACAAAAAGCGCCGCTCGGCTTCGCCGAGCGAAGCCAGATCACGCAGCACGCCGTCGCGCATGCGATAGGACACGCGGCCCGCGCTCGGCGCGAGCTGCGCCGACAATAGTTGCAGCAAGGTCGACTTGCCCGAGCCGGATTCGCCGACGATCGCCAGCACCTCGCCGGGATGGAGCGAGAACGACACGTCGCGGCAGGCGGCGAGCCGGCCGTAATTCTTTGACAGGCCGTCCGCGATCAGCAGCGGCTCGTCATCGTCGGGCATGGTCACCGGCTCAGACATGCGCCCTCTCCTTGTGCGGCGCTGCGCTCTGGTGGCCGCGATGGCCTTCGGCCTGGCGCTGCTCGCAATAGTCGGTGTCGGAGCAGACGAACATCCGCCCGCCCTTGTCGTCGGTGACGATCTCGTCGAGGTAGGAGTTCTCCGCGGCGCAGAGCGCGCAAGGCGCATCGAAGCGATACGGCTTGAACGGATGGTCCTCGAAATCGAGCGAGACTACGGTGGTGTAGGGCGGGATCGCGTAGATGCGCTTCTCGCGGCCGGCGCCGAACAATTGCAACGCCGCGCAATTGTCCATCTTCGGATTGTCGAATTTCGGCGTCGGCGACGGGTCCATCACGTAGCGCGCGTTCACCTTCACCGGATAGGCGTAGGCCGTGGCGATATGGCCGAAGCGCGCGATGTCCTCGTAGAGCTTGACATGCATCAAGCCGTATTCAGCGAGCGCATGCATGCGCCGCGTCTCGGTCTCGCGCGGTTCGAGGAAGCGCAGCGGTTCGGGGATCGGCACCTGATAGACCAGCACCTGCCCTTCACGCAGCGGCGCCTCGGGAATGCGATGGCGGGTCTGGATCACGGTTGCGTCCGTCGTCGACGTCGTGGTCGCAACGCTTGCGGTCTTGCCGAAGAATTTGCGGATCGAGATCGCGTTGGTGGTGTCGTCCGAGCCCTGGTCGATCACCTTCAAGACGTCATCGGGGCCGAGGATCGCAGCGGTGACCTGCACGCCGCCGGTGCCCCAGCCATAGGGCATCGGCATCTCGCGGCTTGCGAACGGCACCTGGTAGCCGGGAATCGCGATCGCCTTCAGGATCGCGCGGCGGATCATCCGCTTGGTCTGCTCGTCGAGATAGGCGAAATTATAGGATGGCGCGTTCAATCGGCGGCCTCCTGCAGCGGCTCCGATGTATTGGCCTCAGTGAATTCCTTGCGCAGCCGGCGCAGCAGACCGAGCTCGGACTGGAAGTCGACATAATGCGGCAACTTGAGATGCTCGACGAAGCCGGTCGCCTGCACATTGTCGGAATGCGACATCACGAATTCCTCGTCCTGCGCCGGCGCACTGACCTCCTCGCCAAGTTCGCGCGCGCGAAGCGAGCGATCGACCAGCGCCATCGACATGGTCTTGCGCTCGCTCTGGCCGAAGGCGAGCCCATAACCGCGGGTGAAGCACGGCGCTTCCGTCGCCGAGCCCTTGAACTGGTTGACCATCTGGCACTCGGTGAGTTCGATTCTCCCGAGCGGAACGGCGAAGCCTGCGTCTTCGGCGAAGAATTCGACATCGACCTCGCCGAACCGTATCTCGCCGGCGAAGGGATGGTTGCGGCCATAGCCGCGCTGGGTGGAATAGCCGAGCGCGAGCAGGAAACCTTCGTCGGCGCGGGCGAGATTCTGCAGCCGTAGATCGCGGTCGGCCGGGAAGCTGAGCGGCTCGCGCGTGAGGTCGCCGACCGGCGCGTCCGCCTCTGCTTGCGGTGACGGTTCGATCAGACCGTCATGGGCGAGGATGTCGGTGACGCGCGGTGTCTCAGTGGACGAAGTTTCGCCGGTCGCAGGCGCCTCCGGCACAAAACCCTCGGCAAGCTGCGGGTCGAGAAGGCGGTGGGTGTAGTCGAAGGTGGGCCCGAGGATCTGGCCGCCGGGAATGTCCTTGAACGTCGCGGAGATGCGGCGGCGGATCTGCATGTTGCCGGTATCGACCGGCTCGGTGGCGCCGAAGCGCGGCAGCGTGGCGCGGAAGGCGCGAACCAGGAAGATCGCCTCGATCATGTCGCCGCGCGCCTGCTTGATCGCGAGCGCGGCGAGCTCGCGGTCATAGAGCGAGCCTTCCGCCATGACGCGATCGACGCCGAGCGCAAGCTGTTCGGAGATCTGCGCAAGCGTGAGCTCCGGCACCTCCCCGTCGCCGCGCCGTTCATGCGCGAGCAGGCGATGGGCGTTCTCTATGGCGCGTTCGCCGCCCTTGACCGCAACGTACATCGTCAGTCCTTCCCATGAGCGAGCCGCGTGGTGCGCGGGATCGCGACAATCTCTTCGCCCGCGACCAGCACGACGTCGATGCCGCGCGGGAACAGCGTGGCGTTGACGGCGAGCCGATCGAACAGATCGCGCGGCTCAATGCTCGCGGTCAGCACAGTCGAGCCGTCGATGCCGGGGCCGCGCAGTTCGTAGGCCACGCCGTGCGACAGGCTGCCAATCTGCAGGATCAGCGTGGTCGAGCTATCAGGGTATTCGCTGCTGCCGAGCGCGAAACAATCAAGCGCGGAAAGATTTTTGGGATCGCCGATCAGCGCAAAGCCCGCAATCGCGGGATCGCCGGTGATGGGCGCGCCGGTGTGGAACTTGAGCCATTTGGCGATGTCGGGGGTCGACATCGCGCCATCGAGCCAAATCGGCGTGTCATGATCGAACAGCATCAGCGCGATCGCGGCCGTGCCGTGCATCACGCCGGAAGGCGCGCCGGCCGATGCCGCGATTCGCTGCACCGTTCCCGGACGCGCCATCGCGTTCATTACGGAACGGAACGTCGCCTGCGCCGACAACACCTTGTCGGAGAAGCCCGGCGGCAGTTCGGCAACCGTCGTCATGTCCTTAGCCCTCGCCGCGCACCATGGTGTAGAAATCAACCCGCGTCGCCGCCGTCTCCGCGTCCGCCCGGCTTCGTTTCGCGATCATGGCCGTGCGCAGCGGCGCGATCACTTCCTGTTCGACCGCGTCGGCAAAGTCGTCCGATTGCGCCATGGCGTCGCACAACGCGATCAGCCGCGCCTTCTCGTGGTCGCGCCCGAGCGTGTAGCCGAAGCCGACCTGGCCGGTCGAAAGCAGCACCGCCGAGCGCGAGACGGTCGCCTCGCCGAGATTGAAGTGAGCGCCGTCGCCGCCGATCCGACCGCGCACCATCACGAGGCCGTTCTCCGGCTCGCGCAAAGTTTTGTGATCGGGCAGCGCCATCGCTCTGAGCCGGGCCGAAATTTCGGCGGCGTCCGACTGTGCGAGCACCGCCATTCCCGCTCTGCGCTGCGCCCGCCTGCTGTCTTGCTCGGTTTTCGTCATGTCGCGGAACCTTGCCTGACTGAAGTTGTCTATGATAATAGACAACTTGATAAGCAAACGCCATGACTGTTTCATGACAGAGCCATGATTTTCGACAGGACTGGGTTTCCGATATGAGCCTGCAGGACACCACCTCATCGGGCGTCGCGCTGTGGCGACTGGTCGCCGACGGCATCGAGCGCGGCATCGCCGAAGGCCGCTTTGCCGCCGGCGAGAAGCTGCCGGGCGAAATGGAGATCGCGGAGACCTACCGCGTGAACCGGCACACGGTGCGGCGCGCCCTGGCGGCGCTCGCCGAGCGCGGATTGGTGCGCGCCGAGCGCGGCAGCGGCACTTATGTCGAGGTGCAGAAAATCGCCTATCCGCTGCGCTCGCGCACGCGGTTCTCGGAGATCGTCGGCGCCGGCGGCCGTGAGCCGCGCGGGCAATTGATCGATGCGTCGGAAGACGTGGCGAGCCGGGACCTGGCGCGGGAACTCGGACTGAAGGTCGGCGCGCCATTAGTCCGGATCGAGTCGCTGCGGTTCGCCGACCGCGCACCGATCTGCATCTCCACCTCCTGGCTTTCAGCCGAGCGCTTTCCGGGCGCGGGAGAGGTGTTCGCCAGCGTCCGCTCGATGACGAAGCTGCTCGAACATTTTGGCATCCGCGACTATCGCCGCGCCTCGACGCGGATCACCGCCGGCATCGTCGACGCCACCGACGCGGCGCGGCTCGACCTCGCGCTCGGCCGCCCGATCCTGGTGGTCGACTCGACCGACGTCGATCCGGACGACAAGCCGCTGGTGACAAAGCGCTCGCGCTTCGCCGCCGAGCGCGTGGAGTTTTTGGTGGAGAACGGGTGAGATTTTGTAGGGTGGGCAAAGCGAAGCGTGCCCACCATTCCGAGCGGAGTGCTTGATGGTGGGCACGCTTCGCTTTGCCCACCCTACGGAACCGCGGTTAGGCTCACGCCACCGCGCGCTGGCCGATGATGGCGAAGCGGAGTTTTGTCGATATCCAGTCGATCACGGCGACCGCGACCAGGATCATCAAGATCAGGAACGAGACCTTCTGCCATTCCAGGACGCGGATCTGCTCGGCGAGCTGCAGCCCGATGCCGCCGGCGCCGACGATGCCGATGATGGTGGCCGAACGCGTGTTCGACTCGATGTAATAGAGCACCTGCCCCGCGATCACGGGCAGCACCTGCGGGATCAGGCCGAAGCGGATCTCGTGCAGCGCGCTGCCGCCGGAAGCTCTGATACCCTCGACCTGCTTCTTGTCGGCCTCCTCAATGGCCTCAGAGAACAATTTGCCGAAGGCGCCGAAGTCCGACACCGCGATGGCGAGCACGCCGGCAAACGGGCCGAGGCCGACGACATTAATCCACACCAAGGCCCAGATGAGCTGGTCGACGCCGCGGATCGAATCCAGGAAGCGCCGCACCGGAAAACGGAAGATGGCTGACGGCACGATGTTGCGCGCGGCGAGCAGGCTGACCGGCAGCGCCAGGAACGCGGCGATCGTGGTGCCGAGCAGCGCGATCGACAGCGTCTCGCCGAGCGCGGAGAGATAGGTCGGCGGCGATGAGCCGGGATCGGGCGGGATCATCATCAACGTGATCCAGCTGAGCTCGCGCAGGCCGCTCACCAGCTTGGTCGGCGAGAAGTCGAGATCGAACAGTCCGAAGACGAAGACCGCGAACGCCGCCAGCAGCATCAAGGGCGTGGCGAGGCGCGCCGAGGCCGGGCGCTCGAAAACATCTGGATATTTCGTCCGCAGCGCCAGCGAATCCGGCTTCGGCAATTGGCTCATGCCCGCGCCTCCTTGCCGAACAGTTTTGCGCGCAGCCAGCCGGTGGTGATGTCGATCACGAACACGGTGACGATGATGGTGACCAGGATGGCGCTGACGTCGGAATAGTAGAATTTGCGGATCGCGACCACGAGCTCCTGCCCGATGCCGCCGGCGCCGACAAAGCCCATCACCGACGCCTGGCGCACATTGATCTCGAAGCGCAACAGCGCATAGCTGGCATAGCCCGCTGAAACCTGAGGCAGCACCGCAAAGCGCATGCAGGAGAGCCAGCTCGCGCCGGTCGAGCGGATGCCTTCCACCGGCTTCATGTCGGCATTCTCGACGATCTCGGAGAACAATTTGCCGAGCGCGCCGGTCGAGTGCACGGCGATCGCCAGCACGCCCGCCATCGGCCCGAGGCCGAACGCGATCACGAACACCAACGCGAACACGATGCCGGGCACGGTGCGGGCGAATTCGAGCAGGCGGCGGACGACGAAGCGCAGCCACGGCCCGGGCGAGGTATTCTGCGCGGCGAAGAAGTTCAGCGCGAACGCAAAGACGGCGCCGGTCAGCGTGCCGACATAGCTGATCAAAATGGTCTCGGCGAGCAGCTTCAGCCATTGCTTCCAGCCCCAGAACCATTCGCCGAAATCGGTCCAGACCCGCTGGCCGTTATCGAGCGTGAGGATGCGGTCGAAATAGGAGACGAAGTTGCCGAAATAGGTGAAAAGCGTGCGCAGGTTCACTTCGGCGCCGATGCCAGCGACGACGAGCGCCGCGATAAACACCGCCGCCGCCAGCATCATCTTCAGCCGCTTGCGCGCGACCGCCTTGCGATAGGCCTCGTTCAGCGCCGCGAGCTGCTGAGCGGGAAGGATGGATACGGCGGTGGTCATCGGATCTGCTGCTTGCCCTCAATGGAAACAGGCCGGGTCGCAATCGACCCGGCCTGCGTAGTTCGTGTCAACCGATCAGGACGCCTTCTTCTTGCGCAGGGTGTCGACGAACTTGATCAGCTCGATCGTGCCGTCCCAATCCTTGGTGGTCGCGGGGTGGAAGCCCTTCTTCTGGCCGTCCGAGAGCTTGTCGAACATCACCTTGTCCTTGGCCGGCGCCTCGAAGAAGGCCTTTGCGATCGCGGCCTTCAGATCGTCGGGAAGATCGGTGTTATAGGCATAGGGTCCGTTGATGATCTCGGCCGACTTGTTGATGATGCGGAAATCTTCCTTCTTCATCGGCGAGCCGTCGGCATTCTTCAGCATGCCCTTGTGCAGCATCTGGGCGAGCGTGGAGTCGTCGTCGCTGGTCCACTGGTTGGCGGCGACGTCGACGGTGCCTTGCGAAAGCGCGAGGACCGCGTTCTCGTGGCTGCCGGTGAAGACGACCTTGCTGAAATAGGCTTCGGCGTCCGGAATGCCCTTCTTGTTCAGCTCGAAGCGCGGCACGTTGTTGCCCGAGGTTGAGTTCGGATCGACGAGGCCGAGGTTCTTGCCCTTCACGTCCTCGACGGTCTTGTACGGGCTGGTCGCCTTGACGAAGAACACCGAGTAGTAGCCGGTCGAGCCGTCGGCATTGATGTCGTTTGCGAAGGCGTCGGTCTTGACGCCGGTCAGCCGCGCGCGGGCAAAGGAGGCCGAACCGTAGCTGGCGATCTGGATGTTGCCGGAGCGCTGGCCCTCGATCACCGCAGCATAATCGTTGGCGATGCGCAGCGTGACCTTCACGCCGAGTTCCTTGGAGAGATAGTTGACGAACGGCGTCCAGCGCTCGGTGACGCCGGACGCGTTTTCAGCCGGCACGACCGCGAAGGTCAGCTCCGGATATTTGGCCTTCCAGTCTTGCGCCGACGCGGACGCGGTGAGCGCGAGCGCGGCAGCGCCGGCGAGAACGATGCGACGAGTGATCATGTTTACCCCTGCTGTTATGGTAGCGCTTGGAACATGATCTTTTCGGATCATGCTCTAGAGGCCGACTGCACCTGCAGCGGCTTTCCCTGGATCAAGGTTGCGACGTTCAGGCCGCGGCTGCGGTGCCGAGCGCCGGAGCTGTTGCGGCATCGGGCGCAGGCATTGGCGCCCCGCCGATGACATCATTGGCCTCGAGATCGTAGAGCTCGCGGGCGACGTGATCGGTCAGCATCGACGGCTGACCATCGAACACCACGCGGCCTGCCGCCATGCCGATCAGGCGGTCGCAATAGCTGCGCGCCAGATCGAGCGAATGCAGGTTGCAGAGCACGGTGATGCCGAAATGCTTGTTGATGCGCAGCAGCGCGTCCATCACGATCTTGGTATTGCGCGGATCGAGCGAGGCGATCGGCTCGTCTGCGAGGATGATATCGGGCTCCTGCACCAGCGCGCGGGCGATCGCGACGCGCTGTTGCTGGCCGCCGGAGAGCTGGTCGGCGCGCTGAGCGGCGAACTGCGCGATGTCGAACTGCTCGAGCGCCGACATCGCGAGCGCCCTGTCTTGCTCGGGCCAAAGCTGGGTCAGCGAGCGCCAGGCCGGGATTTCGGCAAGGCGGCCCATCAGCACATTGGTCAGCACGTCGAGCCGGCCGACCAGATTGAACTGCTGAAAGATCATCGCCGAACGCGCGCGCCACTGCCGCAGCGCCTTGCCGCGCAGTGCGGTGACGTCGACACCTTCGAACAGGATGCGGCCTTCGGTCGGATCGGCGAGACGGTTGACCATCCGCAACAATGTCGACTTGCCAGCGCCCGAGCGGCCGATCACGCCGACGAAACTACCGGGCTGAACCGAGAACGAAGCATTGTCCACCGCGGCTTTTGTGCCGAAACGGCACGTCAAACCTTCCACCACCAGCATGCAGTGCTCCGAACCCGTCACGTCGCGTAACGGCTAACGCCGCTGAATTACAGTTGTGTGACAAACGCGCTGCAGTGCGGCGATCCTCCACACCGTCGGCAATGTCACCCATCTGTCACGCTAATGTTATGAAGCGCATCGAAGACGTGCCCTCCCCGCAACCGTTCGAGAGGCGAAGATGGCCGGCAAGATGCTTTCCGTTGTACCGACCATTGATCCCACCGCATCGGTGCGGGACAGCCAGCTTGGCGCCTATACCGAGGTCGGAGCGCGAACCATCCTGCTCGGAGTCACGATGAGCGACTATTCGTATGTCGTGAACGACGCGCAGCTCACTTACACCACGATTGGTAAATTCTGCTCGATCGCGGCGATGACACGGATCAATCCCGGCAATCATCCGATGCATCGTGCGTCGCAGGCGCATTTCACCTATCGCGCCAGCGCATACTTCCCGGGCGAACATGACGAGGCCGAATTCTTCGAATGGCGCCGAGAGCACCGCGTGCATATCGGCCATGACGTCTGGATCGGACATGGCGCGATCATCCTGCCCGGACGCTCGATCGGAACCGGCGCGGTGGTCGCGGCTGGCGCGATCGTGACCAAGGATGTTCCCGCCTATACCATCGTCGCCGGCAATCCGGCGCGGCCGCTCCACAAGCGCTTTCCCGACGACATCACCAGCCGCCTTGCGGCGCTCGCCTGGTGGGACTGGGATCACGAAATGTTGCGCCAAGCGCTGCCGGATTTCCGCAAGCTGGTTGTCGAGGACTTCCTCGCAAAGTATGAAGCGTTGAACACGCCAACAGCCCGCCGGAGTGCCATCTCGTGACCGACATTATTATCGAACGCGGCAAGGCGCTCGTTGACGGCGAACTTGTCGAAACGCGGCTGCGGACCGCGGGCCTGGACATCGCAGCCCTCGGCGGAGATGGAGACGGTCGCGATGCGCTCGGCATCGACGCGCGTGATCTCTTGGTGCTGCCCGGCATCGTCGACCTGCATGGCGACGCTTTCGAGCGGCAGATGATGCCGCGCGCCGGCGTCGATTTCCCGATCGACGTGGCGCTCGCCGACAGCGACCGGCAGGCGATCTCAAACGGAATCACGACGGTGTTCCACGCCACGACCTGGTCGTGGGAGCCGGGTCTGCGCAGCGCCGACAATGCGCGCAGACTGCTGGAGGCGATCGAGCAGATGCGCCCGCACCTTGCAGCCGACACGCGCTTCCATCTGCGCCACGAGACCTACAATCTCGACGCCGAAGCAGAGATCATCGGCTGGCTCGCGGAGGGCCGCGTCGACCTGTTCGCGTTCAACGACCACATGGATGGGACGATCGGGGACCTGGCAAGGCCGCGGAAGCGCAACCGGATGGTGGAGCGCACCGGACTTTCGGCCGAGGACTTCGACCAGTTGGTCACACGCGTGGTGTCGCGCGCGCACGAGGTGCCGGCCTCAGTCTCCCGCCTCGCGGGCGCGGCGCGTTCGGCCAATGTCCGCATGCTCTCGCATGACGACAACAGCCCCGAGATGCGCAAAGGCTTTCGCGACCAGGGCGTCGGCATCGCCGAATTCCCTGTCAACGAAGAGACCGCGCGCGAGGCGGCGGCCGCCGGCGATCACATCGTGTACGGCGCGCCGAATGTCGTGCGCGGCGGCAGCCATACCGGCTGGACCAAAGCGTCCGACATGATCGCCAAGGGTCTCTGCTCGGTACTGGCCTCGGACTATTACTATCCGGCGCAATTGCTGGCGGCCTTCCGCCTTGCCGCGGATGGCATTCTGCCGCTGGAAAAGGCGTGGGACCTGATCTCGGCAGCGCCGGCGCGCGCCGCCGGGCTCGACGACCGCGGCGTGCTCGCCGAAGGTCGCCGCGCCGACATGATCATCGTCGACGACAAGGTTCCGCTGCGGCCTCGCATTGTCGCGGTGATATCAGCGGGACGTCTCGTGCATCTGGCCGACGCCAGCCGGCTCACCTATTCAACAGCACCGCGCAAAGCGGTTGCTGCCGCTTGACGCTCCCAGGTCTTACGACGATGGCCAACTTTCCGCGTTACGCCCTCTACTATGCGCCGGCACCAGCCAGTGCGCTCGATCGTTTCGGCGCCAAGATGCTCGGCTACGATGCCTATCATGGCAGCGACCTGCCTTTTCCCGAGGGCTTGCCGCCGGACTGGCGCGAGGTCACGCAGGACCCTCGCAAATACGGCTTTCATGCCACGCTGAAAGCGCCGATTGCGCTGGCGGAAGGAAAGACCGAAGCCGATTTGATTGGCGCATGCGAGGCTTTCGCCGATACGCCGCGGCCAATTCCCGTGATCGAATCCATCATCGATTCGATCAGCGGCTTCATCGCGATGATCCCGGCAAAGCCGTCGGCGGAGTTGCAGCAGCTCGCGGCCGACGTGACGCGCGACTTCGACTCATTCCGCGCGCCGCTGACGCCTCAGGATCGCGCAAGGCGAAATCCCGAGCGATTGACGCCGCGGCAGGTCGAATATCTCGACCGCTGGGGCTACCCTTACGTGATGGAAGAATTCCGCTTCCACATGACGCTCACCGGACGGTTGGAAGCCGAGCGCCGTGAAGTCGTGGTACCGATGCTGCGAGAGCGCTTTGCCTCTGTGCGGCTCGCAACGCTCGCGATCGACCGGCTCGCGTTGTTTCGCCAGGACGATGCCGCATCGCGCTTCCGCATCATCGCACATTGGCCGCTTACGCCGTCGTCCCGGGCTTGACCCGTAGCCCGGGTGGGGCGGAACGCGTAACCCGGGGTCTCTGCCTCAGCGTCTACCAGCGGTCCCGGGTTGCGCTGCGCTTCACCCGGGCTACGACTTACTCGTCCGTTTCTTCCGGTCTTGTGCGGGCAATGATTTCGGCGGCGCCCTTGTCGAGCAACTCCAGTCCGACGGCGCGGCCGAGTTCGCGGGGGTGGTCGGCGGGGCCGGTGCGCGATGCCTCGATGAAGCGGTCGCCGGTTTCATCCAGCACCGAGGCGCGCAAAATCAACTCGCCGCCGGCAAGCGTCGCATGGCCGGCGATCGGCGAATTGCAGTGGCCGTTCAGGATCCACAGCACCTCGCGCTCGGCTTCGGCAGCAAGGCGCGATGACCCATTCTCGATCTTGGCAAGACGGGCGCGCGTCGCAAAATCGTTCGCCGCGCATTCGACGGCGACGATGCCCTGCCCGACTGCCGGCAGCATCTCGTCGACCGGGAAGTCATAGGCGATGCGCTCTGCACGCCCGATGCGCTCGAGCCCCGAGCGCGCCATCACCAGCGCATCCGCCGGGCCGACCTCGCCGCCATCGGGCAGGCGCTGCTTGTCGCCACGATCGAGCTTGGCAATGCGGGTGTCGGCGGCGCCGCGAAAATGGATCACGCTTGCTTCAGGAAACAGCCTGCGCAAGTAAGCCGCGCGGCGCACCGCGTTGGTGCCGATCTTGAAACCCTTGCCGCGGCTTGCACGAAAGCTTTCCAGCGAAAGACCGGGACGCAGCACCAGGCAGTCGGTTGCGGCGTCGCGCGGCAGGGTGGCGCCGATCACGAGGCCCGGCGTTTCCTCATTGCCGGGCACATCCTTCAGCGAATGCATCGCGGCCTGCAGCTCGCCCGCGCGCATCGCCTCGCGGATCTCGGCGACGAAAGCGCCGCCCTTGCCGCCATGGCGCAGCAACTTGCTGGTCTGGTCCTGATCGCCGCGGGTTTCGAACCTGACAATCTCGACGGTCAAGTCGGAAGCCGACGCACGCAATAGGCGCGCGACCTCCTCGGTCTGCGCCATCGCCATGGCCGTCTTGCGCGTGCCGATGCGTAAGGTCTGTCCCGCCACGATGTCTCCGTTCGAGCCGCCGATAAAGCCGAGGGATTAGAGCAAAAGCCCAATCAAAACAACGCTTTTCGCCGCGTTTTCCGGGAAGGAATGGGCCGGTGAAGGAAGCGCGTCAATCCAGGTCGCTCACGACCTGAACGCCGGCCGCCGCCATTGCCGCATGCGCAGCCGCAAGCGAGCCGGAAAGATCGATCGCCCGGCAGCCGGATTCCACGACCACGGTTTCGAAGCCGAGGCGGCGCGCATCCAGCGCGGAATAATGGACGCAATAGTCGGTGGCGAGCCCGGCCATGAAGATCCGCTTCAGTCCGCGCTCGCGCAAATAGCCGGCAAGGCCGGTCGGCGTGGTGCGGTCGTTCTCGTGGAAGGCGGAATAGGAATCGATTGCGGAGCGAAAGCCTTTTCGGATCACAAGCTCCGCTTTGTCGGTCGAAAGCTGCGGGTGGAACGCGGCGCCCGCCGTGCCCTGCACGCAATGCTCCGGCCACAGCGTCTGCGGACCGTAGGGCATGGTGATGGTTTCGAACGGCGCGGAGCCCTGGTGTGAGGTCGCAAAGGAGCTGTGGCCTCGCGGATGCCAATCCTGTGTCAGCACCACATGATCGAACCGCCCAGCGAGCCGGTTGACGACAGGCACCACCGCATCGCCGTCGGCTACGGCCAGCGCGCCGCCGGGGCAGAAATCATTCTGCACGTCGATGATGAGGAGCAGGTCGTCGGGGTGAATTCGCATGGGCAGCTCGGCTCTATCTGTTGGCCTAGCTTAGCTGAAAAGTCGCGGCCCCGCAGCAGACAACCGCGCCCGTCAGGTCCCGATGCGCAGCGAGGCGCGCTGCTTGCGCAGGCAGGCGATCACGGACAGCGCGGTGATGCGGCCGGTGCGCGGGTTTTCCGACGGGACGTTCTCGATCGTCATCGAGAAGCGCGCCGAATCGGAGTCCACCTCGATGCGGTGGGTGTTGCGCGTCACGGCCGGGTCGGCCCAGATTTCCACCCGGGTGCGGTCGGGGCCGATACCGGCAAGCGACAGCGCCACGGCGACGTTCAGGTTGGCCGGAAAGCCCTTCGCCGCCTCGCGCGCGGTTCCTTCGAAAATCCGCAGCGGCTCGGCGAGCCCTTCAACGCTGATGTCGTTCTCGACCAGATAAGGCGCGCCGACGAGCCCCAGCGGCGGCTTCCGCGTCACCAGCCGGACCGAATGGATGGTGCCCTCCGCCGCGGCAGTCACGGCGTCGAGCCCGATCAGGGCGCCGGTCGGCACCACGATCTGGCCGCCGTTCTTCCGCGCAAGCGCGATCAGGTCTTCGTTCTGGAGCAGTGCGCCGACGCTGAGCACGACCGCGGTCTTGCCGCGCTCGACCACCGGCGCCACGATCGAACGCACCAGCCTGCTCGGCGCGCATTCGACCACGATGTCGGCGGCATCGGCGAGTTCCTCGATCGGCAGGACCTTTGGCGGAGTTGTCAGGTCATTGAGCCAGGCCTGGTGCTTGGCGACGTTCTGCGCGGAGACCGCGCTGAGCGCCAATCCCTCGATGCCGCGATCCAGTTCCTTCACCACGCTCGCGCCGATCGCACCGAGGCCTGCCACGGCCACGCGTGCCCCGGGTCGCGTGCTGTTCGAGTCCACCATCCGACTGCTCCAAGGACAGATGGCTGTCCTGTCCCGCACTGGCGGCCGGGTGTCAATTGCCGATTGGATGGATCAGGCAATCACCGGCCATCGTCAGGCGAGCTTGGGATAGGTTGCCTTGTCGAAGAAGCTTGCGCCGGCAACATATTTGCGGCCCGGCGACATGTCAGGCTTTTCTTCGCCCTCGCCGCCGCACTCGAAGGTCAGTTCGAGCTGCACGCCGCTGGGGTCATAGACGAACAACTGCCAGAGCGTGGTGCCGGGCACGATGAATTCGCGCCAGTCGAGCCCCGCCGCCTTGAAGCGCGAGACGAAGGAGCGATAGCCGGAGCAGGACAGCGAGACATGGTCGATCGCCGCCGTTCCCGCCGGCGCCTTGCCTTCGGGGCCGAGCGCGGGACCGCCGGCATAGATGTGCATGATCGCGAGCCCGCCGGGCTGCGGGCAACCGAGCCAGGCGCCGGGATAGCCGAAATCGGGACGTGCGAATTCGCGAAGCCCGATGATCTCGGTGTAGAATTTCCGCGTTGCCGCCAAATTCTCGGTCTTGATGGCGATGTGATAGAGCCCGTGCACGGTTGCGATCGGCAGCGTCGGTTCGGCTCTGGTCATGACGTTGATCTCCTCAAATCCTTGGCCGCTCATTCCACGGCGTGATGACGTTTCTTCACCTCGCCCCGCTTGCGGGGAGAGGTCGAAATTCAAGCGCAGCTTGAATTTCGGGTGAGGGGGAGCCTCCACAAATACAGCTCTCACCGTGTTCGCGGAGGAAGCCCCTCACCCCGCCCCTCTCCCCGCAAGAGCGGGGAGAGGGAGAAGTCCGACGTCGCAATAGAGCGACTTCAACTTGTTCAGGAACGGCGCTTCGTTCTTGTGCAGGGTTCCAGCGACGGGATCGGCGCCTGCCAGCATCGTGTCGGTGGCGGCAAGCGAGAACTCCATCACGAAACGCATGCGGTCCTTGCGCAGGGCTTCGAACTCGGTGAGCCAGCTTGCGACATCACGGCTTCCGGCGTTGTAGCGCTGCGTGATCAGCGCGGCCGCATTGGCGGCATCCTCCAGCGCCTGGGTCGCGCCCTGCCCCAATGTCGGCACCATGCCGTGGGCGGAATCGCCGAGATAGAGCACGCTGCAATCGGCGGCACGGTAGAGCACTTCGTGCTCCTGCATCCGCGCCCAATGGGTGTCGGCGACGTTGTTGCAGACGGTGTCGATCAGCCAGCGCGCCTGGTCGCTAAGCGGCGCGGCGCGCGGCGTGTAGGCGGCGCGCAGGACCTCGGGCGTCTTCTGGCTTTCGGAGATCTGCGCCTCGGGATCGATCGGGAAAGTGCCGGCGACATAGATGTGGTCCGGCGGCACGCGGAACGACAACAGACGGTTCGGTCCATTGAACCATTGTTCGTAGTCGTCGATCAGGCCGCGCGAAGTGTCCGGCACCAGCACGCGGAAGATGGCCACTCCCGTCGGCATGATGCGCGGCTCGCCGGAGATCACGCGGCGCACCTCGGAGTAGCGGCCATCGCCGGCAATCAAGAGATCGATGTTGTCGAGCCGATGCGTTGTGCCATCCTGCGTCCAACTGACAAAAGTCTTGCGTGGATCGACGCTGTCACGGCCGACCTCGACGATCTCGCAGCCATAGGAGACCGTGTCCCCTGCGGCCTCGCGCAGCACGCGGTAAAGCTCCGACCAGCGGATGCGCCAGCCCGGTCCGTCCGCGACCTCCTGCAGCGGCAGGTCGAACAGCACGGTGCCGTCGGTGAGCGAGATCCGCCAATTTTTCCAGAGAAAGCCCGCCGCGGTGATGCGCTCGGCCAGTTCCGGATCGATCAGCTTCATCGCTTTGACGGCGTTCGGCCCGACATTGAGCCCGGTGCCGGCTTCGGAATGATCGTCGCGCGAGACCCGCTCGAGGCAGGTTACCTCCACGCCGTCCAATGGCGCGAGCCTGCGCGCCATCACGCATCCCGCGACGCCTGCGCCGATGATGACAATGCGCATCAGGCCAAACCTTCCTCTTGCGAAGCGATGACGGCAATCAGGCCGCCGCCATCAGGGCCCTGATGCTCGGCGCCGCCGGAGACGAAGATCCTGCCGTCGCCGATCACGCCGGCAACGAGGCCGGCGACCGCGCCGCGGATGTGGCGCTGGGCGTTGATATCGGTGTCGTCGAGCATGGTGTGCCTGTTGCCGCGAATTCTTCCGCGCCGGTCGGGCTCGCATTTGACCAGCACGGTCGCGATCCGCGCGGCGTCGGTAGCCGAGACTTGCGGATTGGCCGCGATGCCGAGATCGGCGAGCACATCGACGACCGCACCGATGTCGAGCGCGTCCGCCATCGGACGGTGCGAAATCTGCAGCGGGCCAGTCCAGCGCGGGCTGTTGCCGAGCACGACGACCTCGTTGCTTTCCACTTCAACGCCGGAGGAAATGCTGGCGCGCGGTGACTGGATCGAGAAGTCGCTGAGCAGCGACGCGTCGGTGAAGGCGGATAGCGCCAGTTCGTCGAGCGCAACGGCCACGCCGAATGCGCCGGCGGCACGGGCAAAAGCCATCGACTTGTTAGGATCGTTGGTGAGCGGGGTCTTGCCGGCCGCGAGCGCGGCGGCAGCGCGGGCGACCGTCACGCAGGGGCACTTCACCTGCACGAAGTGGACGTCCTGCAATCGCTCGATCCCGGCATTGGCAATCGCGGTGCGCACGGCGTTGGCGACGCTATCGACATGGGCGCGGCGGCCGACTTCCTCCGCCGGGACCGGATCGCTGAACGCGGTGCCGATCGCGAGCGACGATCCAGCCTCTGGCGCCGGTTCGGTCTCGCTGATGCAGAACACGCTGTAATGCGGGCTCATCACGCCTTCGGTGCCGCCCGAGAGCACGCAGGGGATTTCACGGATCAACTGCGCCGCCGGCTTGTCCAGATACTTCGACAGCAGCAGCATCAAGGTCTGGGTGAAGTAGCCGCGGGTGAAATCGTTGACGCCGCCATTGCCCTCGGTCTTGCCGATGATCGCGACGATATCGGCGGCGCGGACCGTGCCGCCGGCGATCAGGCGATCGAGCTCGGACAGATCGCCGGGATGCGCCATCGAAAGCCGGAAAATCCGCGCCGTCCTCATGGCTCGCTCGCCTTGATCAGCTCAAAAATCCGACTCGGGCTCAAGGGAATCTCCAGAAGTTCAACGTTCTTTTCCTTGAGCTGCAGCGCGTCCTCGATCGCCTGCGCGAACAGCGGGCCAACGGGAATCGCGCCCGCTTCGCCGGCACCCTTGATGCCCATCGGGTTGAGCGGCGACGGCGTTACGGTGTGGCCGAGCTTCATGCGCGGCACCTCAAGCGCGGTCGGCAACAGATAGTCGGCGAGCGAGGCGTTCAGGAGCTGGCCCTGGTCGTCGAACACCAGCTTTTCGTAGAAGGCGTTGCCGATGCCCTGCGCGACGCCGCCATGGATCTGCCCTTCAAGGATCGGCGGGTTGATCACCGTGCCGCAATCGTGGACGACGACGTATTTGAGAATCTTGAGGTCGAACGTATCAGGGTCAACCTCGACGATCATGGCATGCACGCCATTGGCGGTCGCGCCGCTCGGCGGCCCGAAATATTGCGTCGATTCCAATCCCGGTTCGGTGCCTGGCTTCACCGCGCCGCGCATCGGATTGGCACGCCGCGCGAGTTCGCCGAGGCTCAAGAATTTTTCGGGAATGCCGACGATCGAGATCTTGCCGTCGGCAAGCACCAGATCCTCTTCGGCGCATTCGAAGGCGTCGCTGGCGAGCTTCAGCGCCTTCTGCCGTACCGCGCGGGAGGCTTCGTTGACTGCATTGCCCGCCACCACCGCGCCGCGGCTCGCAAACGTGCCGGCACCCCAATAGAACTGGTCGGTGTCGCCGGTGACGATGTCGACATCGGTGACGTCGACGCCGAGCTGATCGGCGACGATCTGGGCAAAGCTCGTGAAATGCCCCTGCCCCTGCGTGCCGATGCCGGTCGCGACGCTGACCTTGCCGTTGGCCTGCACCTGCACTCTCGCGCCCTCATAGGGTCCGATGCCGGTGCCTTCGACATAGCAGGCGATGCCGATGCCGACGTGACGGCCCTGCGCGCGCAGCTTCTCTTGCTCCTGCTTGAACTCGGCATAGCCGATCACCTGCAGCGCCTGGTCGAGCACCGGCTCGTAATTGCCGCTGTCATATTCGAGCTGGGAAAAGTCCTGGTAGATAATCCCGTTCTTGTACGGGAACGCATCGGCCGGGATGAGGTTGCGCCGCCGGATCTCGGCGGGATCAATGTTCAGCTCATGCGCGGCGAGATCGAGCAATCGCTCCATCACGAACACGCCATGCTGCCGACCGGCGCCGCGATAGGGCGTCACGATCGGCAGATTGGTGAAAACGGCGGTGAAGGTGGAGTCGTAGGACGGCACCACGTAGGGACCAAGCAGAGTGCATTGGCTGTTGATCGGCACTGTCAATCCGTAAGGATCATAGGCGCCGCCGTCGTGCAGGAACACGTCCTTGACGCCGAGGATGCGGCCGTCGCGCGTAACCGCGATCTCGGCATCGTGGATCTGACCACGCTCATGCGTGGTGGCAAAGAAATGCTCCAGCCGATCCTCGATCCATTTCACCGGACGGTTGAGCCGCATCGAGATCCAGGGCAGCGCCACCTCTTCCGGGTAGAACATCATGATCTTCGGCCCGAAGCCGCCGCCGACGAAGGGCGCGATCACCCGCACCTGCCGCTCGCCGAGGCCGAGCACGGCGGCGAGACCGTTGCGCACGAACACCGGCGCCTGGGTCGTGTCCCAGATCGTCATGTGCTGGCTGCGCGCCTCCCAATGCGCGACGACGCCGCGCGTCTCGATGGTCGAGGCGATGCCGTGCTCGTAGGCAAGGCGGCGCTTGATGACCAGATGCGCCTTGGCGGCGGCGGCGCGATAGTCGCCCTTGCTCTGATGCACATGCGCGGAGACGTTGGAGCCGAGGTCGTCATGCACCAGGACCGAGCCGGGGCGCAGCGCGGTTTCAAGATCGATCACCGCCGGCAGCGGCTCAAGATCGACCTCAATATCGTCGAGCGCATCCTCGGCGATGTAGCGGCTTTCGGCCACGACGACGGCCAAGGGCTCGCCGACATGCCGGACCTTATCCTTGGCGAGCGGCACTTGCGTGCGCTGGTTGAAGACGCTTCCCGGGATCGGCGGCGGTGGCACCAACAATGGACCGGGCTGCCAGTAGGCGCCGTAATCGTCGGCAGTGTAGATCGCCACAACGCCCGGGCGCTGCAGCGCCCGGGAAACATCGATGCGCTTGATGCGCGCGTGCGCGGCATGGCTGCGCAGGAACGCCACATGCAGCATGTCCGGCAGCTCGACATCGTCGACAAATAGCGCCTGCCCGGTGAGGAGCTTGCGATCTTCATTGCGCTTGACGGGGGCGCCGAAGAACCGTGTCGTCATGGCGCGGCCGCTCGCATCGCCTGCGCCGCGGCCATCATGGCATCGACGATGTGCTGATAGCCGGTGCAACGGCAAAGATTGCCTGACAGCGCCTCGCGCACCTGCTCTTCCGACGGTGACGGGTTCTGCTTCAGGAACGCCGTCATGGTCATCAGGATGCCCGGCGTGCAATAGCCGCATTGCAGGCCGTGATGCTCGTGCATCGCCTTCTGCACCGGGCGGAGTTCGCCGCTGTCAGAGGCGAGGCCTTCGATGGTCGAAAGCTCGTGTCCATTGGCCTGCACTGCCAGCATAAGGCAGGAGCGGATCGGCGCGCCATCGAGCAAGATCGTGCAGGCGCCGCAGACGCCATGCTCGCAGCCGACATGGGTGCCTGCCAGCAACAGATCGTGGCGCAGGAAATCGCTCAGCAGCATCCGCGACTCGACGCTGCGCCGATAAGCGGTTCCGTTGACGGAGACGCTGATCTCGTGGCGGTCAGGCTGCATTTGCCGCCCGCTGAAAGGCCGTACGGATCGCGCGCTGCGCCAGCACACCGGCGAGATGCCGCTGATAGTCGGCGCTGGCGTGGACATTGCCGGCAGGCTCGATCGCTGCCTGAATGGCAGCAGCGGCAGCCTTGATCGGCCCATCGGCGCAGGCCTGACCGATCAGGGGCGCGGCAACCTCGCTGGCATCGACCGGTGTCTCGCCGACGCCGCACAACGCGAGCCGGACCTTGCTGCAGCGGCCTTCCGTGTCCAGCGTTACAATGGTAGCCAAACCGGCGATGGCAAAATCGCCGCGACGCCGCGCCACTTCCATGAAGCAGGCGCCGCTGCGCGGCGGCAGCGCGGGAAACTCGACATCGACCAGCATCTCGTCGGCGGCGAGGTCGGTGGTGAGCGATCCCTGGAAGAATTCGGATGCTGCAAGCATCCGCTCGCCGCCGGCCGATTTCAGCCGCATCTGCGCCTCCATCGCGACCGCGAGTGCGGGAAGCTCGGAAGCTGGATCGGCATGCGAGAGGTTGCCGCCGATGGTGCCGCGGTTGCGGATCTGCGGATGCGCGATGTGTGGCAGCGCGTCGGCGAATAGCGGACAGGAGCTGAGGAACTCGCTATCCCGCTCGAGCGCGCAATAGCGCGTTAGCGCGCCGACACGAATGGTTGAACCGTGAGCGATGCCGGCCAGCTCATCCAGACCATTGATATCGATCACGACCGCCGGCCGCGCCAGGCGAAAATTCATCGCTGGGACCAGGCTCTGGCCGCCGGCCAGGAATCTCGCCTCGTCGCCATGTTCGGCCTTGAGCGAGAGCGCGTGATCCAGCGATGAAGCGGCGATGTATTTGAAGGGAGCAGGCTTCATAAAGGCTCGTTCGACGAACGCATCCGCATCGGCTCGAAACAGGAGATAAGACTATCTGTAATCTAACAATGCCAGTCAAAACTCGGCGAGCCCAAAGGCGCCCAGAACTGCATGTAAATGCAGCTAATCCCTGCTCATTCTTCTCACCCGTGCATAAACATTGGGCGGCACAGAAAGTTGATGTGCAGAGCGATTATGCGTCCTCCTTGTGGAGTCAGCATTCGTGACGCTGTATCCGCGTCATTGCGAGCGTAAGCGAAGCAATCCATTTCACCGCTTGTGGAGGCATGGATTGCTTCGCTCCGCTCGCAATGACGGGTGGCACCGGTCACGTTCCGCCGGCGAGCATCTTCACCAGCCGATAAAGATATTCCTCGCCTTCGTAGAATGATTTCACGAGAATCCGTTCATCCTTGCCGTGGGCGCGGATGTCGGTGATATCGGCAGCAAGGCCGGAATGACCGTAGGTCGGGATGCCCGCGTTGCGCAGATAGCTGCCGTCGGTGGCCCCGGTGCTCATGGTCGGGATCACCGCCGCCGTCGGCCAGAATTCGTGCGACAGTTTATCGATCGCGCCCATGATCTCCTCGTGCAGGGCTGACGGCGCGCTCAACACGGCCTGGCCCATTTGCGTGACCTTGATCTGATCGTCGTCGAGCACACGCTCCAGCGTCGCCTTGACACCGTCGACCGGTTCGCCCGGCATGATGCGGCAGTTCACCTTGGCGGTCGCAAGCTGCGGCAGCGCGTTCACGGCATGGCCAGCCTCGAGCATCGTCGCGACGCAGGTGGTGCGGAGCTGGGCGTTATAGGCAGGATTGGCCGCAAGCCGGACAAACGACATCGCGGCCGGGTCGGGCTTGTCGGAGAGCACCGCGCGGATGTCGGAAGCCGTCTGCTCACTCTCGAACTGTGCCGTGCGCTCGAAATAGGCCCGGGTGGTCTCGTTCAAATTGATCGGGAAACTGAACTTCGACAGTCGAACCAGCCCTTCGGCGAGGCGATAGATCGCATTGTCCTTGACTGGCACCGAACTGTGGCCGCCCCTGTTCTTGACCTCGAGCAGGTAGCTCAGTGAGACCTTTTCGGAGGTCTGCACGCTGTTACGGATCGGCTTGCCGTCCTTCAGACCGACACCGCCGCCTTCGTTGAGCGCGAATTCGGCATCGATCAGGTCATGCTTGTTCTTCAACAGCCATTGGATGCCGAGGCCGTTGCTATCAAGGATCTCCTCATCCGTCTCCAGCGCCAGGATGATGTCGCGGTCGGGCTTGTAACCCTCCTTCTTGTACCGGATGAGGTTGGTGACGAAGGCCGCAGCCATGTATTTGTCGTCACCGCTGCCGCGGGCATAGAAATAGCCGTCCTGCTCGGTCAGCTTGAACGGATCGAACGACCAGTCCTCGCGATTGGCCGGGACCACGTCGATATGGGCGAGCAGGAGGATCGGCTTGCGCGCGCCGCTGCCGCGCAGCCGTGCCACCAGATTGCCCTTGCGCGGCGCCGGCGAGAAGACCTGCACGTCGCCGTCCGCGAAGCCGGCAGCCCGCAACCGGGCCGCCATCGCCTCCGCCGCCTTGGCGGTGTCGCCGGTCGCGGTGACGGTGTTGATCTCGATCAGCTCCTGGTAGACGTCGCGCGCGAACTGCCGATCCGGGCTCAGCCCTTCCGCGGCGACTGTGGGGGCTCCCAGCAGAGCCGCAGCGAGCACGGTCGACAGCAGGATTGAAAGCCTTGGTCTGACGTTTCCAACCATCTTGGGTCTCCGATTCCACCCGCCCCAGTTGCGAGACATTCAGACAGGGACGCAGAGGTTTTGCAAGATGGCAAAGCCTGGTGCCGGCGACGGCTTATCCGGAGCCGACTGTCAAGCATTCCACCGCTCCTTCGCTACAAATTGATGAAGCGGCTCGATGCAGCAACAGGCATTCGCTGTATCGCGTGACGGATTTGCAAATCACTCCTGCGAAACACGTCCTTAGAGAGATTCAATTCCAGCGCTGTTCTTTCCGTTCGCGGCGGCTGCTAAAGGCACCGCGCTAATCTCGCGTCCTGGAAGTGAATCGAAGTGAACGTCAGTGCTGTTGGCCGTCTCGTCGGAGACAATCGAAACCGAGCCGGCGGCAGCCGCGCGCATTTTTTCATCGGCACCGTCGCCTTGCTGGCTGGTTGCTCCTCTTCGATCACGATCGCGCGGGCGCAATCGAGCATGACCTTGCCATCCGTGACGGTCGAATCGCCGGCGCAGAAGCGCAAGCCGGCGCGCCCGGCGGTCCCTTCCACGCGGCGGACTCAAGCAGCGACGGCGCCGCAACGAAATCGAAATGTTACGCCTGCGGAGCCTACGCCATCGGAGCGCGCTGCCGCGGCGGCGGCGGCGCTGTATCCAGCCAAGCTGGGCTATCGCGCGATGCCCAGTTCGACCACGCTGCGCACCGGCGCTTCGCCGCTCGACACCTCGCAAGTCGTCAACGTCGTGCCCGAGCAGGTGCTGAAGGATCAATTGCCGCGCAATATCGACGACGCCCTCGTCAATGTCAGCGGCATCACCCAGACCAATACGCTCGCGGGCACCCAGGACGCCGTCATCAGGCGCGGATTCGGCGATAATCGCGATGGTTCGATCATGCGCAACGGCATGCCGCTGGTCCAGGGCCGCAGCTTCAACCCCGCCGTCGAAAGCGTCGAGGTGCTGAAAGGACCTGCATCACTTCTGTACGGCATCATGGATCCCGGCGGCATCGTCAACACGATCAGCAAGCGCCCGGAACTCTATCAGCACGGATCGATCACCGTGCTCGGCTCGACCTACGGCAACAGCAAGAACGGCGCCGATGCGACCTTCGATATCACCGGCCCGATCGGCCAAGGCGGTCTCGCCTATCGCTTCATCGGCTATGGCGTCAACGAGGACTACTGGCGCAATTTCGGGCGTCACCGCGAAACGCTGCTTGCGCCGTCGCTGGCGTGGTACGGCGACACGACCACGGTCCAACTCAGCTACGAGCATCGCGATTTCATCTACCCGTTCGATCGCGGCACGGCATTCGATCCCATCACCAAGGCGCCACTGCCTATTCCGGCAACGCGCCGGCTCGACGAGCCCTTCAACAATATGTGGGGGACATCCGACCTGGTGCAGGGCTCGGTCGAGCAGCGGCTGAACGAGGACTGGAAGCTCTACGCCGGCTACAGCTATAACACCGAGACGTTCAGCGCCAACCAGCTCCGCATCACCGGCGTCAATGCCTTGACCGGCATCGAGACGCGCAGCAATGACGGCACGCAGGGTTCGCTCAGCAATGTGAGCTACGGAACGTCCTACCTGCAGGGCGGCTTCTGGATCGGCGGCATGCGCAACGATGTGCTGTTCGGCGGCGACGGCCAGTATCGCACGATCTATCGCAAGAACCTGATCCGGCAGGCGACTCCCTCGTTCAATTTCTATGATCCGGTCTATGGGCTGGTCTTCCCGGGCACGACGGTCTCCCCTGGCGACAGCGACCAGACCGACAAGCTTGGCCAATACTCCCTGTTCTTCCAGGACACGCTGCATGTGACGGATCGGGTCGCGGTGGTCGCCGGCGTGCGCTACATGGATTTCGACCAACTGGCGGGGCGCGGACGCCCGTTCAAGACCAACACTGATCTGTCCGGAGACAAGGTGCTCCCGCTCGGCGGCGCCATCCTCAAGCTCACCGACGAGCTGTCCCTTTACGCAAGCTACACGCAATCGCTGAAGCCGACCTCGACCATCGCGCCGCTCACCGGCGGCGTGGTGATCGGCTCCAATATCGCGCCCGAAGAGGGCGTCTCGTGGGAGACCGGCGCCAAGTTCGATTTCAACCACCGGCTCTCGGGAACCGTGGCGTTCTACGATATCGAGAAGAAGAACGTGCTGGTATCGCAGCTCAACAGCGCCACGGGAATCGTCGAATTTCGCACCGCCGGCAAGGTCCGCTCGCGCGGCATCGAGATCGACGTCACCGGAAGGCTGACCGACAATTGGAGCATGATCGGGAGCTATGGCTACACCGACGCGCGGGTGATCGAAGATCCGACGCTGGCCGGCATGGCGCTGCAGAATGTCGCCCTGAACACGGCCTCGCTTTACCTGGTCTACGATTTCGGCACCGCCCTTCCGGGCCGGCTCCGGCTGGGCGGTGGAGCGCATTATGTCGGCGACCGGCCGGGCGATGCGGCGAACACCTTCGTCCTGCCGTCCTATGTCGTCGCGGACGTTTTCGCGAGCTATGAGACCAAATACGACAACCTGCCGGTCATCTACCAACTGAACGTCAAGAACCTGTTCGACACCGTCTACTATCCCTCGGCCGTGAGCAATCTGGCCGTCGCTCTTGGCGACGCACGGCGCGTCTCGCTCTCGGCGACGGTGAAGTTCTAGGCATGAGCATGCCGCGGATAGCCACCGGGTTGCTGGTCGCGCTGGCCTCCGTCTTCGTTGCCGGCATGGCGGCAAGCCGCGCCGATGAGATTACCCTTTACTCGACCAGAGAGATAAATCTGATCGAGCCGGTGATATCGGCTTTCACGAAAAACAGCGGCATCAAGGTCAATCCTGTCTTTGTTGAAGACAGCCTGGTCAAGCGCCTGACATCGGAAGGTAACGCGTCGCCAGCGGACGTGCTGATCACGATCGGACTGGACAAGACCACCCAGCTCTCAAACCAGGGTTTGACGCAGGCCTCGGCATCGCCGCTCCTTGAGCGAGCCGCGCCGCCGAACCTGCGTGGCCGGTCTTCGCAATGGATCACCCTCTCCATCCGGCCACGCGTCGTGATGGCGCGCGGGGACAGCCCGCTCGCTGCAATCGACTATGAGGACCTCGCCGATCCGAAATGGCGCGGCAAACTATGCATGCGCTCGCCACTGCACCAGAACAACATTGCGCTGATCGCTGCCTACCTCGTTCATCACGGAGAAGGACCGACAGAGGCCTGGCTCAGGGGTCTGAAAGACAACCTCGTCCACAAACCGGCCGGCAAGGACAATGATGTGATCCGCGAGATCGCGCAGGGAACGTGCGAGATCGGCATTGCCAATACCGTGGCACTGGCGCAATTGCGGGACGGACGGGAAGGCGGCGACTGGCGCGAATGGGCCCGAACCGTCAAGGCCGTCCCGACGACGTTCAAGGGCGGCGGCAGCCATGTCAACCTGACGGGCGCTGCCATTGCGAAGCATGCGGCCCACACGGCCGCCGCGCTGAAATTCATCGAGTTCCTTGTGACGCCGGCGGCACAACGAATCTATGCCGCAGCCGAACTGGAATATCCCGTGCTCGCCTCGGCAGACCGCGATCCGATCCTCGCGGAAATCGGATCGTTCAGAGCCGATGCGGTGCTGATCGATCAGATCGCCGCGCATCAGCAGACTGCGGTTGCCCTGGTCAAGAAAGTCGGCTTCGACGAGTGAGCGCCCTCGCCGAAAGCGCAGCGACCGCCGGATCGGAAGGCGAAAACAAAATTGTCATATACTCCGCGAAGATGACATTATTCTTCGCGGCAAGTGTTGTGGAGCGTGCTCAATGGCGCGTCGGCACACAACATAGAACTATTACAAACTGTGCAAGCCTCGCTTGGGTGGCGGGACGAATATCTTTTCGGTATCGTTCCGATAACGCTGTTGAGTGGGCGGTGATCACCAGGCCTCGCCGATTTCGACGCTGATCCCGCGACCTGTTCCTTCCAATTTATGAGCAAATACCCGATCAAGGCCGCCCTGTTGCAGGTCCACTCCGTCATTGGCCTTGCGCTGTCGCTGGTGCTGGCCGTGGTCGGGATAACAGGCGCGATCATGAGTTTCGAGGACGAAATCCAGGCCAGCCTGAATGCTGACATCATGCGGGTCGAGGCTCGCGCGGTTCCGACGCTGACGCCGGACCAGTTGATCGCGCGACTGCAGGCCAATCCCGACTTTGGCAAAGTGGCGTCCGTGACGATGGCCAGTGACCCGTCCGCAGCGGTGCGGATCCGGTTTGCCCGCAGCGCCGACGGCTCCCGGCCTTCCTCGATCTATGTCGATCCCTATGATGGGCGCGCGCTCGGCTCGCCGCGCGGCGAGGAGTTTTTCGCCACCGTCCGCAAGCTGCATCGCTGGCTGCTGTTGCCCGGCGATGCCAAGGGCTATGGCCGGCCGATCACCGGCGTGGCTGCCATCGGCCTGATCGCAATGCTGATCTCCGGAATCGTGCTGCGATGGCCTCATCGCGCCCGCAGCGTGAAGATGTGGCTGAAGCCGAATCTGACGTTGCGCGGTCGCGGCTTCCATAGGTCGCTCCACGCCGTCGCTGGAACCTGGGTGCTGCCGATCTACCTCGTGATGGTGCTCACCGGCCTGTGGTATTCGTTCGACTGGTACAAGAACGGCGCCACCTGGCTGCTGTCGCGTCCTTCAACGGCTGCCGCACCGATGAAGACGAAGCCGGCGCGAGACGTCAGCGCATCCGAGACCAAGCCGCTTACGCTCGATCGCGTATGGTCGACATTCCTGCACGAACAAGGCAGCCGCTACGCGACGGCCCTATTGGCGCCGCCTGATGCGGGCACCGTCGTGCGGGTCCGGTCCTGGGCGCGCGACGCGTCGCATCCGGGCGCGCGCGACGAGTTCCGCATCGATGCCGTCACCGGCCGGCTGGTGTCGTCAGAAATCTACGCGGACAAGCCCGTCGGCGAGCGGATGCTGTCGAGCGTGCTCGATATTCACCGCGGCAGCATCTTTGGCTGGCCGGGCAAGCTGCTGTTCATGGTCGCAGCAGCCCTGATGCCGCTCTTGGTGGTCACCGGCTTTCTGCTGTACCTTTCGCGGCGAAGACATCGGCGCCTCTCGCGGCCGCCGCTCGGGAGCCTTGTTCCGGGCGAGTGAATCGCACAGCCGTGAATTATTTCGCGTCCTTTGCCGCGACCACCTCGATCTCGACCAGGAAGCCGGGATTGGCAAGCGAGGCGACGCCGACCACCGAGCGCGCCGGCAGATTCGGCTGGCTGCCGCCGAAGAACTGGGTATAGCCTTCCATGAACGCCTTGAAATCCATCGGCGCGTTCGGGCTGTGCACCAGAAACACCTGCATCTTGATGACGTCGCCCATGCCGAGGCCGAGCCCTTCAAGGATGCCCTTGATCCGGTTGAGCACGCCGACGGTCTGAGTCTTGGTGTCGCCATAGGCCTCGCGGCTCGATCGGCGTCCTTATTGATCACCGGCGGCACCTGACCGCTGACATAATAGATCGTGGCGTTGCCGGTGACCTGCACCGATTGCGCGATCGGAAAATTCGAATTCGGAATTGGATGCCTGACGATCTCGGCCTGCGCGGGCACGCAAGCCATCGCCGAGAGCATGACAATCAACGGCATCGTGAGAAATTTCATGTGCTCCCCCATTTAACAGTGCTTCAGCGGCGCGCTTCTGCGACTTCCCTGGCCGTCACCGCGTCCGTGTAGCTGTTGTCGAAATGCGTTCTGAGATAATTCACGACCGCGGCGACTTGACCATCGGTCATCATGTCGCGAAGGCCGGCATGCCGCGCCGGCCGTTGACGACGAGATGAACGGCATAGCTAGAGGTCGCAAGATTCCGGTTGGCGATCAGCGAAGGATAGGCCCCGGCGCCGGCAGCGCCCGAGGCATCGGGCATGTGGCAGCCCTGGCAGACATTGGCGAACAGTTCCTCGCCGGTCATTTCGACGAAGCGGTAGCCCGAACTGAACGTGGGGCGCGTGGCGGTGTTGTCCTGCGCGAAGTCCGCGGCCGCAGGGAGGAACGCGAGCAGTACGGCGCCTGCCCCTGGCGCAACGAAATGGGCTCTCATCGGCCTCATGTTTTCATCACCCGCTCGTGCAGTCGCGCGATGGCGTCGAGCGAAGACAGGATCGCCCCCTCCTGCCAGGACGGCAGATCGGATGCGTGTTCGCCGGCCAGCACGATCCGCCCGTCGATCTGGCACAGATTCTTGTAGTGTTTCGCCCTGCCCTCGTCGGTCCATTCACCGCTGCAGCCGAGGGTGAAGGGCACGCGGTGCCAGGCGACCGCAACGCCGTTCTCGAACTCCTGCTTGTATTGCGGATGGATCATGGAACCGAATTCGACGGCGCTTGCGATCCGTTCCGCCGGCGTCATCGCGGTGAACTCATAGGCATTCGCACCCTCGAACAGATAGGCGCCGAGCAGCACGCCGCGGCCGGCGCGATTGAAGCCTGCATTGGGGTAGGCGATCTGCCGGATCGGCAGGTCGGTATAGCTGATGCCGCCATAGATCGCCTCGTCCTCCTCCCAGAAGCGGCGCTTGAACTGCAGGCCGATCTTGACCGCGCCGGCATAGGCAACGGCGTCGATCGCGGCCTCCATGCGGCTACCGACGTCGATCGGGATCTGGCTCAGGATCGACAGCGGGATCGTGCAGATGCACCAATCCGCTTTTGCGTGCAGCACCGTCGAGGGACTTGTCGTGTCGACATAGCTCACCGTGACGCCGCGGTCGTTCTGCTGGATCTGCGTCACCTTGGCGTTATAGCGAATGAGGTCGCCGACCTCCTTGGCAAAGGCCTTGCCGATCATGTCCATGCCGCCGACCGGCTGGAACATCGTGGTCTGGAAATTGTAGCGCGCAAAACTCTGCAAGTAGCGCCAGACCCGTGATCGCAAGAGCTCCGACAAGGTGACGGGATCGCTCGGCAACGGCGCGGAACTTAAGCCCCCGCCGGGCTCGCGCGCATAGCCGCGGAACTCGGCCGAGACGAGATTGGCATTGTATCTGTAGTCGGAATCGAGCGCGCCCCAGGAGCGCAGCGCCTGCAGCAGGATTTCCTGGTCTTCCTTGGACACCGCTTCGTCGAGCTTGCCCTGCTGAGTCACTTTCGCGAGCAGTTCGGAAACCTGGCCCTGGAAATCCGCCTTGATCGCGCGGATCTTCTGCGGTGTACCTCCGAACGCACGCGAGGCGTGCAGATAGGCGTTGTGGTTCAACTGAATGAAGGATTCGAGCGCAACCCCGAGCCGCCTGCAATAGTCAAGCAATGCACGATGGTGGTAGGGAATCCGCCACGGGCCTGGGTTGATGTAGAGACCGTGATCGAATTCGCAGGTCTGCTTGTAGCCGCCGAGTTCGACGAACGTGTCGCCGCCGCGCAGCGTCCAGTTGCGGCCGCCTGCCCTGTTGTTGAACTCGAGGATCTGGACCTTGTAGCCCGCCTTGCGCAGCTCCAGCGCCGCCGTCATGCCGGCAAGTCCCGCGCCGAGGATCAGGACGGATGCGCCCTTCGGGTCGCCCTCGAGCCTCACCGGCCCCTTGTAGTTCGACTCCGAGGCAAAGCCGAGGCTGGTCATCGCGTGATACATCGCCGCGCTGCCGGCCATCGCGCCGATCAACGAGAAAAGATCACGCCGCCTGATGACTGCCGCTTCGCTTTGCATTGACGTCCCAGCCGGAGCAAGATCTGGAGCAGCAAAGGAAACGATTGGCTCATCACCTGTCAAGGAAGCGGCTTGGTTGAACGCGCGCCAACACGCGCTTTTGATGCGTGCTGGATGTGATGATGCTGCGAGATCGAGAGGCGAATTCCGCTGCACCTCGCCCCGAGTGCGGGGAGAGGTCGAAATTCAAGCTCCGCTTGAATTTCGGGTGAGGGGGAGCCTCCGCGAACCCATCTGCCACTGTGTTCGCGGATAGAGCCCCTCATCCCGACCTTCTCCCCGTAAGAACGGGGAGAAGGAGAAGAACTCAGATCACCTTTTCGATGTGAACGCAGCGGCAATCCATCTCGTAGTCGAGACCGACCACCGGCGGGCGGTTGAAATGCCAGGTCAGGCCATTCCTGAACACGCCGCGGCGGCCGAGCTCGCTTTCCAGGATCGAATAGACGTCCTGCACGGTGTAAAGCTGCACGCCGGTCGTTTGTTTCCAGGTGCCGCCGAACGCGCTCATGCGACGTTCCATCTCATCCAGCACCCATTTTGCCTTGGCAAGCATACCCGCCGGGCTGACGTCGCCGGGACTGATGATGTGATCCCGATAGTTCGCCTTGCCTTCGGCCGACTCGCCGCTGCCGGCGATCACGAAAGACGGCGCCGCCTGCGGCGCCGGCACCGCGTAGGAGAAAGCGTGGAAGCAGGGCTCGGCCGGCGGACCGATCTTCGGACAGACATTGCTGCGCGCCACCGGATTGACGCCGTCCTTCATTATGCCCCATTCGATCAGGGTCTTGATGTAGATGTCGTTGAAGGCGCGAAAGCCCTCTTCGGTGAACGGCGCGGGCGAGCGCAATTCGCAGGCGCCGAACGCCGTCAGCGGACGGCCGGCATTGTTGAGGATTTCGGCAATCCGCGCAAAGCCTGCCTTCAGCGGCACCGGATCGGCAAAACGGACGCGTTCGATGGTGAAACCCGGCAACGCGCCGATACCGCAGGAATACTGGCTGACGCCCGGCATGAAGCGATAACCGCCGTCTTGAACCTCGATGGTCGTAATCATGATACCTCTTTGCAACGTAAAGGGGTTAGGAAAGCCCGGGTTCGGTCATTCGTGGAGAACGCCGAGATAGGCATCGCGGACGATCGGATCGGCGAGCAGTTCGCTTCCCGAGCCACTCCGCACGATACGGCCCATGTCCATGACAAAGGCGCGGTGGCAGAGATCGAGCGCGATGGTGACGTCCTGCTCCACCAGCAGGATCGACGTGCCGCCAGCGTTGAGTTCGCGCAGCGCCGCCACGAGCTGCTCGACCAGCAAGGGCGAAAGTCCGAGCGAGAGCTCGTCGATCATCAACAGCAGCGGCGCGCTCATCAGGCCGCGGCCGATCGCGCACATCTGCTGCTCGCCGCCTGACAGGGTCGCCGCCGCTTGCCGCCGCCGCTCGCGCAGCTTCGGGAACGTGGCATAGACCTGCTCGAGGTCGCGATTGATCTCGGCGCGACCAGCGTCGCGCAAATATGCGCCCATCAGGAGGTTCTCCTCGACGCTCATGGCGCCGAACAGCCGCCGTCCCTCCGGCACATGCACGATGCCGTGCGCGAGGATCCCGGCGGCGGTGTCGCCGGTGAGATCGCGGCCTTCCGAGAAATAATTGCCCGCGGTGGTCGGGATCAGGCCCGACAGCGCCCGCATCAGCGTGGTCTTGCCAGCACCATTGGAGCCGATCAATGCGGTGATCTCGCCGTGGCGGACGTCGAGATCGATGCCCCACAGCACCTGGATCTCGCCATAGCCGGCGCACAGCCCCTTCAGTTCGAGGATCAGGGAGTTAGCCACGGGCGACATTCCGTTTGGCATATTGCTGGCCGAGATAGGCCTCGACCACCGCGGGATTCTCGATCACCTCGCGCGGCGCGCCATCGGCGATCAGCGCGCCGTTGTGCAGTACCGCGATGCGGGTGCAGACATTGAGCACGACCTTCATCAGATGCTCGATCATCACGATGGTGATGCCGCTGGCGGCAAGCTCATGGATCAGCTCGGTCGCGCGCTCGACCTCGGCACTGTTGAGGCCGGCATTGACCTCGTCGAGGAACAGCAATTTTGGTTTCATCGCGAGGGCCTTCGCAAGCTCCAGCCGCTTGCGCATCGCGAGCGTCAACGTAGCGGCAGGGTGATTGGCCTGCAGCTCGAGACCGACATAGACCAGATGAGCCATTGCCTGCTCGCGCGCCATCTTCAGGCTTTGGCCCGGCTGCGAGAACAGCGCGGCTGCGGCGACATTGTCCAGCGCGGTAAATTCGGCAAAGGGCTGAACGATCTGGAAGGTACGTGACAGGCCGAGCCGCGCCGCCTGATAGGTCTTAATGCGTGTGATGTCCTTGCCATCGAAAGTGATCTTGCCGGAATTGGCCGGCGTGACGCCGCAGATGGTGTTGACCAGCGTGGTCTTGCCGGCGCCGTTTGGTCCTATGAGGCCGAGCACCTCGCCCGTGTTGACGGTGAGCGTGACATCGCGCAGGGCCTGCAGGCCGCTGAAATGCCGGGATACGTTTTCGAGGCGAAGGATCTCAGACATGCTTGACCCGTCGCCAGAGGTTGGCCGGCCGCAACGAGATCAGGCCATGCGGCAGGAACAGGAGCAAGAGGACGATGATCAGCCCGAGCACGCCGGTGTGGATTTGAATGTAGTTGCGCCAGACCACCTCCTCGAGCCCGAGATAAAGGAACGCACCGCAGGCAACGCCGAGCGGCGAGCCGAGCCCGCCCATCAGCGCCATCACGATCGGCTTCACCGAATAGAGAATATCGAAGACATCGGACGGGTCGATATAGTGCACCCAGGCGGCATAGATGCCACCGGCCGCGCTGACGAAACAGGCCGACAGGCCGAAGGCGATGCTCTTATAGAGAGTGGTGTTGAGGCCGACCATGCTGGAGGCGGTCTCGTTCTGGCGGATGCAGGCGAGCCCGAAGCCGAGCTTCGAGCCGGCGACGGCCATCACCATCAGCACGGTGAGCAGCAGCAGGATCCACATCGCGTAGAAGAAGAACATCGCTTCGGCGAGCACGCCGGAGCCGGAACCCAGGGGGATGTTGAGTCCCATGCCGCCACCGGTGAGATCGGTGGCATTGTTGACGAGTTCGCGCAGCACCTCGACCAGCGAGAGGCTTGCGATCGCAAAGTAATGTCCGCGCAGGCGCAGGAGAGCCGCGCCCAGTACAGCCGCGATCAGCAAGGCGGTGACCGCCGCGATGACGACGCAGAGCCAGAGCGGCAATCCCTTGTTGAGCAGCACGCCCGCGGTGTAGGCGCCGAAGCCGAAGAAGGCCGCGGTCGCAAACGAGGGATAGCCGGCGAAGCCGCCGACCACATTCCACGACAGCGCCATGATCGCATACATGCAGGCGATGGTGCCGAGCCGCAGCGCATAGGCGCCGCCGAACAGCGGCAGCGATGCAACGACCGCGAGCAGGACAAGCAGCGCGATATTCGGCTTCGTCATTCGAAACCCTTCCGGCCAAGCAGCCCCTGCGGGCGCAGGATCAGGAAGACGATGAGCAGGATGAAGGACAGCGTCGTCGCGTGCGCCGGGCCGAAGAAGGTCGAGCCGATCCCTTCGACCAGCGCCAGCAGCAGGCCGCCCGCGAGCGCGCCCGAGACGCTCCCGAGACCGCCGAGCACGCAGACCACGAAGGCCTTTCCGAGATAGCCCGACGAGGCAATGGCGAGATCGGGAAGATCAGCGCCATCAGCACGCCGGCGCAGCCGGCAAGCGCAGCGCCGAGGCCGAACGCGATCGCGTAGATCGACTTGACGTCGACGCCCATCAGCACGGCCGCGTCGCGGTCCAGCCGCACCGCGACGATGGCGCGCCCGACGCGCGAGCGCCGCAGCAGGAGATAGAGCAATCCGGTCAGGGCCAGCGCGGAAACCGTCGCGATGAGACGGTCGACCGGCACCACCACGTCGAAGATCGAGACCGATCCCAGCGACGGCGTCAGCGTCAGCTTGCGGTAATCGGCCTTGAAGAAATAGATCATCGCGTTGTTCAGGATCAGGTCGAGTCCGAACGTCATCGTCAGCGTCACCAGGACGGGCGCCGTGATCACGCGGTTGAGCAATAGTCGCTGCAGGAGGTAGCCGAGCACGAAGAACAGCGGCGCGGCGACCGCGATCGAATACCAGGGCGAGATGTGCAGCGCGTTGTAGAGCCCGAAGGCGAGATAGGCGCCGAGCACGATGAAGGAGCCGTGGATCAGGTTGATGACGTTGAGCACGCCCCAGACCAGCGAGAAGCCGATCGCGATGCAGGCATAGAGGCAGCCGAGGACCACCGCGTTCACCAGGATCTGGGCTGCGTGCATGTGTGATGCCTAGCCGCGCTTATTGCCGTGCGTCATTGCGAGGAGCGCAGCGACGAAGCAATCCATTCTTTCTGGCGGCCTCGCTCTGCTCGCAATGACGGTTGGTCATCAGTTGACGCCAACCTTGAGATCGCCCTGTTTGATCGCTTCCGGGAACAACACCACGGGCTTGGCGCCCTGGATCTGGAAGACCGGCGGATCGAGCGAGTTGATCTGGCCGTTGGCACCGAACCTGACGGGGCCGAAGAAGGTCACCACGTCGAGCTTGGCGAGCTCATCGCGCACCTTGTCGCGATCGAGCGAGCCGGCCTTTTCGATCGCCATCTGGAACAGCGCGCCGCAGGCCGCGGAAGCCTGGCCGTAGTCCGGCTCGCTCTTGTACTTGGCCTTGAACAGCTTCACGAAATTCTCGGTCGAGCCGAAGATGTCCTTGCCCTCATACCGCTCGGCCGGATGCCACCAGGAGGCGCTGGTGATGTTCTCGGCGGTCTTGCCGCCGGACTCGATGAATTCCTGATAGGCCGGACCGGCGATCATCGTGACAATCGGCGCCTTCATCTCCTGGTCGACCATCTGCTTGCGGATCAGGAGCAGGTCGTTGATGTAGCCGGTGACGAATATCCATTGCGGCGCGAGCGACTTGATTTGCGACAGCGTCGCCGAGTGATCGAGTGTGCCGATCGCATATTTCTCGAAATAGACGAGGTCAAAGCCGTTGGCCTTGGCCGACTTCTCCATTTCCTGCGCGATCGCGAGCGGGAACAAATCGTTGCGCGCGAGGATCGCGATCTTCTTCACCTCGGGCACCTTGGCCTTGATGATCTGGGTCAGCGGCGTCGTCAGCGTGTCGTTCGGCGTGAAGGTGCCGAACAGATATTTGTAGCCCTGGTCATAGACCTGGACGGAGGACGCGGTCGCCGCCAGCGTCGGCACCTTGTACTTCTCGGACACGGTGCTCGCCGCCTTGGCCGCGCCGGAACCGAAGGCGCCGAACATGAAGTTGACGTTGTCCTGGCTGATCATCTGCTCGGTCGCCTGCACCGCGCGCGGCGTGTTCGACTGATAGTCGGCGTAGACAATCTCGACCTTGTATTTCTTGCCGCCGACGGAAATGCCGCCGGCCTTGTTCGCCTCCTCGGCCCAGAGGTCATAACCCTGCTGCTGCTTGATCGCTTCGGGCGCGAGCGGGCCGGTGATCGGCAGCGGCGCGCCGAAACGGATGACGTCCTCGGCCGACGCGTTAGAAGTCTGCGCGCTGCAGAGAACCGCTGCCGCCCATAGCGGGGCTGCAAGACGCGCGTAACGAGCGACCCAAGACTTATTCATGGAATACTTCTCCATGGCGGCCAGAGACTGAAACATAAAAATCATGGCAAATCCCGCATTCGAATAAAAGCATTGAAATTAGAGGTCTGAGGTCGAATAATTCGACCCCTGGTCAGCGCCTGCCGCCTTGTTGGGCAGGCCGCGAGGGGAGGACGAAAGCCGCATGATCGAGTCAGCCGCCATCCGATATTTCCGCGAGGTCACCGAATGCGGCTCGATCAAGCAGGCGGCGGCTTCGCTGCGGATCGCGCCGAGCGCGATCAGCCGGCAGATGCAGGCGATCGAGGAGGAGCTTTCGGCAAAACTGTTCGAGCGCGGCCCGCGCGGGATGCAGCTCACCGGCGCCGGTAACCTGCTCTACCGCTACGCGGTCGAGAACCGCAATCAGCTCGACGGCATCCGCGTCAAGGTGCAGGAGTTCGATAGTTCGCGGCGTGGGCAGGTCAGGATCGCCACCGTTGAGGGCATGCTGATGAGCTTTCTGTCGAATTTCGCCGTCGACCTTGCCGGCGACTATCCGGGCATCTCGATCTCGATGACGATGGTGGGCTCGCGCGACGTGGCCGAGAGAGTCGGCCACAACGATGTCGACCTCGGCTTCGTGTTCGGCCGCGCGCCGCGCAGCGATCTGATCGAGCTCGGGCGGATGCGGCAGTCGCTGTGCCTGATCGTCTCGCCGCGCCACCCGCTGGCGAACAAGGCGAGCTGCACGGTGAAGGAACTCGCAGGGCTACGCGTCGTGGTCCCCGATCCGTCCTTCGGCATCCGCCAGGAAGTCGATCGTGCCTGCGCGCAAGCGAAGGTCAGGCTCGAGGTCTGCACCGAGACCAACTCGCTCGCCTTCGCACAAAGGCTTGCCGCCCGCACCGATCTCGCCACCTTCCTGCCGCGCGTCGCCGCAGTGTCGGCGCTGGAGGCCGGCCTGCTCGTCGCCGTGCCGCTACGCGACAAGCGGCTGGAAGCAACGCAGGTCACCATGGTCCGGCTGGCGAGCCGAAACCTGTCGCCGTCCTGCCGGCTGGTGGCCGACCTCCTGATCGGCCGGATGCGGGAAGAGCAGGACTGAGGTCAGCTCGATTGCGTCCGGGACAGGTGCTGCGCTCCCTCTCCCGCTTGCGGGGGAGGGCCAGGGTGGGGGTTTCTCCGCGATTCACACTGTCCGATCGTGTGGAGAGAGCCCCACCCGACGCTGACGCCATAGCCGAAGCTCCGCTTCGGCGTTCTGAGGAACGGCCGCCAAAGGCGGCCTATGCCTCCCCCGCAAGCGGGAGAGGTGAAGCGGACTCGTGGCCAGTCCAACCAAATGGCACTACGCTCTAGGTCAGCTCGCTTCGCGCAATTTGAAGCGCTGGATCTTGCCGGTCTGCGTTTTCGGCAGCGCGTCGACGAAGCTGATGGCGCGAGGATATTTGTACGGCGCGATCTTGGCCTTGACGTGATCCTGCAAGAGCTTGACCTGCAGATCGTCACAGCGGCAGCCCTGCTTCAGCACGACATAGGCCGAAACGATCTGCCCGCGCTCCTCATCGGCCTGCCCCACCACCGCACACTCCGCGATGTCGGGATGTGTCAATAGCGCGGCTTCGACCTCGGGACCCGCGATGTTGTAGCCGGAAGAAATGATCATGTCGTCGGCGCGGGCGACGAAAGAGAGCCGGCCATTCTCGTCGCGTACGAACGCGTCGCCGGTCAGGTTCCAGCCATCGCGCACATATTTGGTTTGGCGCGGGTCCGCGAGATAGCGACACCCGGTCGGGCCACGCACCGCGAGCTGGCCGACCTTGCCGGGCGGCAACTCGTTCATGTCGTCATCGACGATCTTTGCCTCATAGCCTGAGACCGGATGTCCGGTCGTGCCCGCTACGGCATCGCCGATCCGGTTGGTGATGAAGATGTGCAGGATCTCCGTGCTGCCGATGCCGTCGAGGATCGGCTTGCCGGTCTTCCTGGTCCAGCTTTCGAATACTGGCGCCGGCAGTGTCTCGCCGGCAGAAACTGCGATGCGCAGCGAGCACAGGTCGGCGCCGTTGTCCATCGCGGCCATCATCGCGCGGTACGCCGTCGGCGCAGTGAAACAGATTGTCGCCTTGTAGGTCTCGATGATCTCGACCATCTGGTTCGGAGCTGCATTTTCCAGGAGCGTCGCAGTAGCGCCGAACCGCAACGGAAAGATCGCGAGCCCGCCCAGGCCGAAGGTGAAGGCCAGCGGTGGTGACCCGACGAAGACGTCGTCCTCGGTGACATCAAGCACTTCCTTCGCATAACCATCCGCAATGATCAGGAGATCGCGGTGGAAATGCATCGTCGCCTTCGGCTCGCCGGTCGTGCCCGATGTGAATCCCAACAGCGCGACGTCGTCGCGGCCGGTCTTGACCGCCTCGAACCGCACCGGCTTGCTCAACGCGACGCGATCGAGCTCGGCGTCGTGGTTCTGCGTGCCGTCGAAATTGACGACCTGCCTGAGGAATTTGCTGATCTTCGCGCAGGCGACGAGCTCATCGGCGATACGGCTGTCGGTCAGCGCCAGCGAGATTTCGGCCTTGTCGACGATCTTCTCCAGTTCGCCGGCGCGCAACATCGGCATGGTGTTGACGACGACGGCGCCAGCCTTGGTCGCGGCGAGCCAGACGGCAACGAAGGCCGGATTGTTGCCGGAACGGATCAGCACACGGTTGCCGGCTTTGACGCCATAGTTCTCGACCAGCGCATGCGCAAGGCGATTGGACCAGTCGGTCAATTCCTTGTAGGTGCGCTGGCGACCGTTGCCGATCAGCGCAATGCGGTCGCCAAACCCCTTCTCGACCATGCGGTCGGTCAGTTCGACCGCGGCGTTGAGATATTCTGGATATTGAAATTCAGGCCGGTCGAGCAGCAGGTCCGGCCACTGATGGAACGGCGGAAGATTGTCGCGTGTGAACGTATCGACATGGGCGGAAGGGCCCAGCTTCGGTGCAAGAACTGCCATATCCATCGCCCCTCGCTTTCCAGCAAGAATGCTCACGATCACACATCGAGGACGCCCGGCAGCGTATCCGGCAACAATTTTATACTTAAAACAATTCCGCGCAAGGGCCGATTTTGCGCTTCGCCGGAACGTGAGGAGAATTCAGCCCTGCGCCAATTCGCGCAGGCGCGTAACCATCGCCGAGTCCGGATCGGCCAGCGGCGCGATCGCGGTGAAATGATTGGCAGCGGCGACGACACCGAAGCGGGTGGCAACGCCGGCCGCGCCCCATTGCTCGACGATGGTGCGGCTTTGCCAATGATATTCGGCGCTTTCGGTTTCGCCGACCACCGCATCCAGCGCTGTTCCGGCTGGCGGCCGCCAGAACAGCGGACTTGCGGCCTCGGCTGCCGCAGCATCCAGACGCAACGCCTTGTTGATCGAGGTTTCGACCAGCGGCGCGAGCTCGAACAGGCCCGAGATCGAATAGGCCGATATGACCGGCCGCTTCGGCAACGACCTATCGAACGCCATCCAATCGGTCGCGAGCATGCAGGCGGCGAGATGCCCGCCCGCAGAATGACCGCTCATCACCAGCAGTCGTCCGAGGCGCGCCAATTCGCGCGACGCATCGCGCATCTGGCCGATGATATCGGCAATGGTGGCGGCAGGACAGAGATCGTAGCTCGGCACAGCGACCGTGACCCCGTGGGTATTGAGCCCGCGCGCGCAATGGCTGAAGAAGGAGCCGTCGAGCGCCTGCCAATAGCCGCCGTGGATGAAGACGACGATCGGCCCCTCGCCGCTTTCAAACAAATCAATAGTGTGGCGATTGCCGGGGCCGTAGGCGATGCGGCGCGGCGCATGCTGCGCGCGATAAGCGGCGGCGTCCCTGGCCCAGCCCTCGATCAGCGCCGGATGTTCCGGCACCCGCGCGCGATTGTTGTATTCGACCTCGTAGTCGACGGCACTCATGACGTCCGCGCCTTGGCCGATCGCTGCGCCGATGCTTTTGTCTTGGCGAGCAGCCGCATCAATTCACTGATATCCTTGCGCGAGAGGTCGGCGAAGATATCGGCGATCCAGGTCTCGTGCTCGGCCGCCATCTTGCGGAACTCGGCACGGCCGAGCTTTGTCAGCCGGATGAACTGCACACGCCGATCTGTCTCCGAGGTGCGGCGGTCGAGATGACCCGATTCCACCAACCGCTCGACCAGGCCGGTCACATTGCCGTTCGATACCATCATGCGCTTGGAAAGGTCGGATAGCGTCATGCCGTCAGGCACCTTGTCGAGCTGGGCCATCAGGTCGAAGCGCGGCAGCGTGACGTCGAAGCGCTCGCGAAGGCGGCTGCGCACCTCGCCCTCGATCAGGGTGGTGCAGGTCAGAAGCCGAAGCCAGAGCCGGAGCTCCGTGCCATGATCTTCCGGCAGTTCGACCGCTTTTGTCTCGGAATCAAGCATCATGGGCAGTCACGCCTTTCGCGGCGCCAATCGCAGCCGATCGTTTTGACCTTCAAACAATTCGCGGCATATCGCAAGCCGAATGAGCGATGCTCCATGATATCGCGGGATCTCTTTAAGCTTCAAGCAATTTGGCGCGGCGCTTGCATACAGACCGCGGGCGGCTGAACGGTCCGCGGGCGGCCCAGACCCGGCGAGGCATTCGCTTGCGGCGCTTGCCGTCGTCAGAATAAGCTGTGGCGCGAGATTTTGATCTTTGTTGGCGCGGGGAGAGACCATGAAACGGGCATTGAAGTTGGCAGGATTGGCGGCGCTGTTCGCCCTTGCTGCCGGACCTGCCCTGGCGCAGGAGAAGATCAAGATCGGCGTCATCGTGACGACGTCGGGCCCGGCCGCCGCGCTCGGCCAACAGGTGCGCGACGGCTTTGCGCTGGCGATCAAGGATCTCGGCGGCAAGATGGCGGGCCGCGAGGTCGAGGTCGTCAATGTCGACGATGAGCTCAAGCCGGATGGCGCGGTGACCAAGGTGCGCGGGCTCCTGGAACGCGACAAGGTCGACTTCGTGGTCGGACCGATCTTCTCCAACATCCTGCAGGCGATCCACCGCCCCGTGACCGAGAACAAGACGTTCCTGATCTCGCCCAACGCCGGCCCCTCGAGCTACGCCGGCAAGGAATGCAACCCGTTCTTCTACGTCACCTCCTATCAGAACGACCAAGTGCACGAGATCCTCGGCAAGGTCGCGCAGGATCGTGGCTACAAGCGCGTCTATCTCCTGGTGCCGAACTACCAGGCCGGACGCGACTCGGTGGCCGGCTTCAAGCTCGACTACAAAGGCGAGATCGTCGACGAATCCTATACGCCACTTAACACGCTCGACTTTCAGCCCGAATTGACAAAAATCTCCTCGCTGAAGCCGGATGCGCTGTTCACCTTCATGCCGGGTGGCATGGGCGTCAATCTGGTGAAGCAGTACAAGCAGGCCGGCGCCACCGTGCCCGTGCTGTCAGCCTTCACGGTCGATGAATCGACGTTGCCGGCGCAGCAGGACGCGGCGGTCGGCATGTTCGGCGGCGCCAACTGGGCGCCCAACCTCGACAATCCCCAGAACAAGAAGTTCGTCGCTGCCTATGAAGCCGCCTACAAGAGCGTGCCCGGCACCTACGCCATGCAGGCTTACGACGCGGCGCTGCTGATCGACAGCGCGGTGAAGGCGGTGAACGGCGATCTCTCCAACAAGGAGGCGGTCGCGGCGGCGCTCAAGAAGGCGGACTTCGTCTCGCTTCGCGGCGGCTTCAAGTTCAACACCAACGGCTATCCGATCCAGGACTTCTATCTGACCCAGGTCGCGAAACGTCCTGATGGAAAGTTCCAGACCGAGATCGTACAGAAAGTGTTTGAAAATTGCGGCGACCGTTACGCCAAGGATTGCTCAGCCAAGTGAACGGGCAAGTAAGCGAGGGAGTGGAACAATGAACGACGAGATCGCGGGCATCACGCGCGCCAACGAGGGCATGCAAGGCATCACCTGGAACATCCTCGGCCAGACCTATGTGCCGAAGAACCGCACCGAGCACTCGTTCTCCTGGCATGCGACGTTTCCGCCCGGCACTTTCGTGCCGCCGCACATTCATCCCGACCAGGACGAATATCTTTACATCCTCGAGGGTAAGCTCGACTTCATGCTCGACGGTGCCGATGAATCGGCAACGCCTGGCGACCTCGTGCGCCTGCCCATGGGCAAGCCGCACGGCATCTTCAACAAGTCGCAGCAGGCCGCGAAGACGCTGTTCTGGGTGTCGCCGACGCGCCGGCTCTATGATCTGTTCTGGGCGATCCACAATATGCGGGAGCAGAACCCGGACGATGTGGTGAAACTCGCCGCTGAGCACAACATCCACTTCCTGCCGCCGCCCCCGGCGTAGCACGTAGCCCGGATGGAGCGCAGCGTAATCCGGGGTTGATCGCCCCAATCGACGGTGTCCCGGATTGCGCTGCGCTCCATCCGGGCTACGCTGCAAGAGCGGGATGAGAGGTCTGGGGCCTCATGGTTCGAGACGCGCGGCAAGCCGCGCTCCTCACCATGAGGGTCTAAGATCTCGCCTCGCTCGCAGACCTCATCCTGAGGAGGCCGCGCAGCGGCCGTCTCGAAGGATGAAGCCCCCGACGCCCGTTACGATTGCCGCGCCACCACGCGTGCGGCAAAGCCCGCCTTGGCGGCGTAGCCGCGCACGATCGCTTCGCGCGCCTCATAGCTCAGAATAGACTCGATGTCCGTAAACCCCTGCGGCGCGATCTGCTCGACCGCATCGATCACGCCCTCGGGCCCGCCGCGACGGTTGGAGGCGACGATGTCGGCGGTCATCGGCAGGCGCTGCCGTTCGTAGGCGACCAGCGCCTGACGCGGATGTTCCGAACGTGCCAGCGCATCGGCGAGGCACCGCGCATCCAGAATGGCCTGCGAGGCGCCGTTGGAGCCGACCGGATACATCGGATGCGCGGCATCGCCGAGCAAGGTGACGCGCCCGCTGGTCCAATAGGGCAAGGGATCGCGGTCGCAGCACGGATATTCCCAGAATTCCGGCGTGGCGCCGACCAGCGCTGCAAAGTCGACCTGCGGGATCAAGAAGCCTGCCACATGCGGCATCAGCTCTTCGCGCCTGCCGAGGTTCGACCAGCCCTCGCGGCGCGGCGGCGGTGACGCGCCGTCGCCGATCCGCACCATCACCGCCCAATTGGTGAGACGGCTGGCCGGGCTCGAGCCTTCCGCGATCGGATAGATCACGGCCTTGGCGTTCAGGCCGCCGGCGATGATCATCGAGCGGCCCGTCAGGAACGCGGGCCAGTCGGCGGCGCCGCGCCACAGCATCAGGCCGTTCCAGCAGGGTGGCCCCTCGTTCGGAATCAGCGTCTCGCGCACTTTCGAGTGGATGCCGTCGGCGCCGATCAGGATATCGCCGCGCGCCGTGTGCACATGCTGGCCTGCACGATCGAAGAAGTAGGCCGCGACGCCGCCTTCATCCTGCGTGAACGCGCCGAGCCGGCAACCGGTGTGGATCGCCTCGCTGCCGAGCCGCTCAACCACCGCCTGATAGATGACGCCCTGCAGGCGGCCGCGATGAACGGAGAATTGCGGCACCTCATGGCCGGCGTCCAGCCCGCGCTTCTCGTGCCAGACCTGCTGGCCATGGCGCGTCAGGTAGAACAGCTCGTAGGTGCGGATCGCAACCTTGTCGAGCGCGTCAAGCAGGCCAAGCCCGGCGAGTTCGCGGATCGCATGCGGCAGGGTGTTGATGCCGACGCCGAGCTCGCGGATCGTTTCCGCCTGCTCGAACAATTCGCAGGAAATGCCGCGAGCCCGCAGCATCAGCGCCGTCGTGAGCCCGCCAATCCCGCCGCCGACGATAATCGCCTTCATCGCCCTACTCCGCTCGAAACCCGGACGTTGTGAGAGGTTGGCAGGGTCGCACGGCGTCAGAGCCGCTCGCAAGACGCTTTATGGTCTCAGCATCCACTCCGGCCGCGACTTAGGTTAACGCTCTCACCACCTCAATCCGGAACCACCGCGATGGCCTGGATCTCGACCCTGGCGCGATCCTCGATCAGGCCGGAGACCTGCACCGCCGTCATCGCCGGGAAGCGGCGGCCCATGATGTCGCGGTAGACCGCGCCGATCTCTTTCAACCGCGAGGAGTATTCGCGGCGGTCGAGCAGGAACCAGGTCATCGACACGATATGCTCCGGCGTTGCGCCGCCGCTGGCGGCGACCGCGACGACGTTCCGCAGGGTCTGGGCGATCTGCTCCACGAGATCGTCGGTCTCGAACACGCATTGCGCGTTCCAGCCGATCTGGCCGGCGACAAAGATCATCTTGCCGCGCGCGGCAACGCCATTGGCATAGCCGACCGGCTGGGCCCAGCCGTTCGGTTGCAGGAGTTCGATCATGTGCTTGTTCCCGTCACGGGTTCAATTCCCCTCGAAGACCGGTTTCTTCTTGGCGGCGAAAGCCTCGAAGGCGCGGCGGAAATCACCGGTCGCCATGCAGACCGCCTGCGCCTGCGCTTCCGACTCCACCATCTCGTCGATGCCCATCGCCCATTCCTGGTTGAACATCGTCTTGGTCATGCCATGCGCGAACCATGGGCCGTCGGCGAGCGAACGGGCGAGTTCATGAGCCGCGGCCGACAGCTCCGCCGATGGCACCAGGCGGTTGTGAAAGCCCCAGGCAAATCCCTCTTCCGCGCTCATGGCCCGACCGGTGTAAAGCAACTCAGCGGCGCGCCCCTGCCCGATCACCCGCGGCAACAGTCCGCACGCGCCCATGTCGGCGCCAGCGAGTCCCACGCGCGTGAACAGGAACGCGGTCTTGGCCTGCGGCGTCGCCAGCCGCAGATCGGACGCGAGCGCCAGCATCGCGCCGGCGCCGGCGCAGATACCGTCGATCGCCGCGACAATCTGCTGGGGGCATTTGCGCATCGCCTTCACGACATCGCCGGTCATGCGCGTGAACGCAATCAGGTCGGGCATCGCCATCCGCGTCAGCGGCTCGATGATCTCGAACACATCACCGCCGGAGCAGAAATTGCCGCCCTCGCCGGTCAGCACGATGGCGCGGACGTCGGAGGCGTAGGCAAGATCGCGGAAGAGATCGCGCAGCTCCTCGTAGGACTGGAACGTCAGCGGGTTCTTCTTGTCCGGCCGGTTCAGCGTGATGGTGGCGACGCGGGCATCGTCATCGGTGGACCATTTGAAATGGCGCGCCGGATAATTCTTGAACGGTCGCAGCTTTGCTTTCATCTCAGACATGATGTTGTTTCCTTGGGCGTTTCCTTGGGCGTTTCCCTTATCCCGTGAAGACCTCGCCGCCGGCAATCGCGATGGCCTGTCCGTTGATGGACGATGCGCTTGAGGAGGCGAGCCAAAGAATGGTGTCCGCAACCTCCTCAGGCGTCACGAGCCGCTGCATCGGATTAGCCTTTGCCAGGGCTGCGCGCGCTTCCGCTTCGCTCCGGCCGGTCTTGGCGACGATGTTGGCGGCCGCCTCGGCCACTAGCGGAGTATCCGTGTAGCCCGGACAGACCGCATTCACGGTGACGCCGCGGCGCGCATATTCGAGCGCCAGCGCGCGCGACAGCCCGACGACGCCGTGCTTGGCGGCGACATAGGCCGAGACGTAAGCGTAGCCGGTCAGGCCCGCCGTGGACGCAACATTGATGACGCGCCCGCGTCCGCGTTGCGCCATGCCGGGCAGCACCGCATGCGTCACCAGGAAGACGCTGGAGAGGTTGCTCGCCAGCATGTCCGACCACAGCGCGGCATCCGTCTTCTCGAACGGCGCGCTCAGCGCCTTCCCTGCATTGTTGACGAGGATGTCGATCGGGCCGGCCTCAGCCTCGATCCGCTTGATGCCTTCGGTGACCGCGATTTCGTCGGTCACATCGACAGGCAGCACCGCGCCTGCACGCGCCCCAATGGACGCCGCCGTCTCGGCAAGCGCATCCGGCCTCCTGCCTGCAACACTCACGCGTACGCCGACTTCGGCCAGCGCTCGTGCGGCCGCGGCGCCGATGCCGGAGCCGCCACCGGTGATGAGCGCATGCGCATTGGGCCAGAAATGCCGGGTCATGCTTTCGCTCCCGCTGCCGCGCGTTCCAGATTGGCCTCATATTGCGGCTTGCCGGAGAGATATTGCTTCGGCCAGGCAATCGACTTCACGCCGATCTTGGCGGCCTCGTGCAGCGTCCAGGCAGCATCGGCGAGATGCGGGCGAGCGATCGCGCAGAGATCGGCGCGGCCGGCGGCGATGATGGAATTGGCGTGATCGGCCTCGGAAATCGCGCCGACCGCAATGGTCGCAATGCCGACCTCGTTGCGGATCTTGTCGGCAAACGGCGTCTGATAGAGCCGCCCATAGACCGGATGATCATCGGCCCAGACCTGGCCCGAGGAGCAATCGATCAGATCGGCGCCGGCTTCCTTGAACAGCTTCGCGAACTCAAGCGCATCATCGGGCGTGTTGCCGCCCTCCGCCCAGTCATGACACGACAGCCGCACCGAGATCGGCTTGTCCTGCGGCCACACTTGCCGGATCGCGCGAAACACTTCCAGCGGATAGCGCGCACGGTTCTCAATGCTGCCGCCATATTGATCAGGTCGGCGGTTGGTGAGCGGCGAGAGGAAGCTCGACAATAGATAGCCGTGGGCACAATGCAGTTCGAGGATGTCGAAGCCGGCCTGTACCCCGCGCCGAGCCGCGGCGACGAACTGCTCGCGCACCTCATCCAGTTCGGCGCGCGTCATCGGCTCGGGCATCTGGCCGTCGGGCAGATAGGGAACGGCGGAGGCCGACACCAGCGGCCAGTTTCCTTCTGGAAGTCGCTCATCCATTCCCTCCCAGGCTACGCGCGTAGACCCCTTGCGGCCGGCATGGCCGAGCTGGATGCCGATCCTGGCTGCGCTGTTGCCGTGGACGAAATCGACGATGCGCTTGTAGGCTTTCGCCTGCTCGTCGTTCCACAGCCCGCAGCAGCCCGGCGTGATCCGCGCCTCTGGTGACACGCAGGTCATCTCGGAGAAGATCAGCCCGGCGCCGCCGAGCGCGCGGGCGCCGAAATGCACGAGGTGGAAATCGTTCGGCACGCCCTCTTCTGCCGAATACATCGCCATCGGCGAGCAGATGATGCGGTTGGGCAACGACAAGCCGCGGATGCGGAACGGCGTGAGCATCGGCGGCGCCACGCGATCGTTGGAATCCGGCAGCCCGGTGCGTTCGGCGAACCAGCGCTCATAGCCTTCGAGCCATGTCTTGTCGCGAAGACGCAAATTTTCGTGGCTGATGCGCTGCGAACGCGTCAGCAGCGAATACATGAACTGCTCGGGCTCCAGCGTGTCGGCATAGCGCGCGCCGACCACCTCGAACCATTCCATAGCATTGCGCGCGGCGTTCTGGATCCGAGCCACATCGACGCGGCGAAGCTCCTCGTAGGCCGCGAGCACCGACGGGATCTTGTCCGGCGTCGCGCCGAGCTGCTTGAACTGGTTGGTCAGCTCGATCGCATCCTCGAGCGCGAGCTTGGTCCCCGATCCGATCGCAAAATGCGCGGTATGCGCGGCATCGCCCATCACCACGACATGGCTGTTGCCGTTGAACGCGGTCCATTTGCCGCAGATCAATCGCGGGAAGGAAAGCCAAGCCGAGCCGCGCAGATGGCGCGAATTGGAGACCAGCGAATGGCCCTCGAGAACTTCTGCGAAGACCTTCTCACAGAAGGCAATGGAGCCGGCCTGGTCGAGCTTGTCGAGGCCATGCGCCAGGAATGCTTCTTCCGTGGTCTCGACGATGAACGTCGCCGCCCCATCCTCGAATTTGTAGATATGCGCCTGGAACCAGCCGTGCTCGGTCTTGCGAAAATCGAAGGTAAAGGCGTCAAAGCGCTTGTTGGTGCCGAGCCAGATATAGCGGTTCGGCCGCATCAGGATGTCGGGCTGGAAGCTGTCGGCATAGCGCGTGCGGATCTTCGAGTTCACGCCGTCGGCTGCGACGATCAAATCGGCATCCGGAAATTCGAGATCGGAATCGACCTCGCGCTCAAAGACAAGTTCGACGCCGAGTTCCTCGGCGCGCGCCTGCAGGATGTTGAGCAGGCGCTTGCGGCCGATGCCGACAAAGCCATGGCCGGTGGTGCGCATCCGGCGGCCTTTGATCAGGACCTCGATATCGTCCCAGTGGTTGAAAGCCTCCTCGATCGCATCCGCCGTGACGGGATCCCATTTGCGCATGTTGTCCATGGTCGCGTCGGAGAACACGACGCCGAAACCGAAGGTGTCGTAGGGGCGGTTGCGCTCGACCACCGAAATCCGGTGCGCCGGATCGAGCATCTTCATCAGGATGCCGAAATAGAGCCCGGCCGGCCCGCCCCCGATGCAGACGATGCGCATGGCTGTCTCCTCACCTTCGGCCGTCGGGGCATCTCCGCGGACAGCTCCCGGACCGACATGGGAATATTTTATGCTTAAAATAATTTTGTCAAGCGAGCCCCGGCCCGGTCGGGCAAAAAAGCGGTCTCGCCGCGCTCTTAGGCGCGGCAACCGGTTAGACAGATCGGATCGATTGACGGCGGTTCTCCCTCCCCCGTTCTTTACGGGGCCGGGACGAGCAAAGCTCGCCCTGAGAGGGTTGGGGTGAGGGCTCTATCCGCGAATACGGCGGCAACCGGACTCGTGGAGACTCCCCCTCACCCGAAATTCAAGCTGCGCTCGAATTTCGACCTCTCCCCGCAAGCGGGGCGAGCTGAACGGAGCTCGGGGGTCTCTAATACGCCAGCGGCTTCGGCCGGCCGACGCCGCAATAATGAAAACCGTTCCGCGTCACATCCTCGGGCGAATAGATGTTGCGGAGGTCGACGATCACGGGCGTTGCCATGATCGTCGCCATCTTCTTCAGGTCGAGCGCGCGGAACTGCTCCCATTCCGTCACGATCACGATCGCATGGCTTCCCCGCGCGCAATCATAGGCGTCGCGGCAGAAGGTGACATTCTCGAACACCTTCTTGGCCTGCTCCATCCCGACCGGATCGAACGCGCGGATCGCCGCGCCCATGTCCTGCAGCGCCGTGATCAGCGGGATCGATGGCGCGTCGCGCATGTCGTCGGTGTTCGGCTTGAAGGTGACGCCGAGCACGGCGATGGTCTTGCCGCGGATGTTGCCGCCGAAGGCATTCGACACCTTGCGCGCCATTGCGCGCTTGCGCTGGTCGTTCACCGCCACCACCGTTTCGACGATCCGCAGCGGAGCCTCGTTGTCCTGGCCTGTCTTGATCAGCGCCAGCGTGTCCTTGGGAAAGCAGGAGCCGCCGAAGCCCGGACCGGCATGCAGGAATTTCGAGCCGATGCGGTTGTCGAGCCCGATACCGCGGGCGACCTCCTGGACATTGGCGCCGACCTTCTCGGCAAGATCGGCGATCTCGTTGATGAAGGTGATCTTGGTCGCGAGGAACGAGTTGGCGGCATATTTCGTCAGTTCCGCGGTGCGGCGGCTGGTATAGAGGATCGGCGAGGTGTTGAGATGCAGTGGACGATAGACTTCCGCCATCACCTCCTTCGCAAATGCATCCTCGGTGCCGATGACGATGCGGTCGGGGTGCTTGAAATCCTGGATCGCGGCCCCTTCCCGCAGGAATTCGGGATTGGAGACGACGGCGAATTTCGCGTCCTTCTTCTCCTCGCGGATGATGCGCTCGACCTCGTCGCCGGTGCCGACCGGGACGGTCGACTTCGTCACCACGACCGCGGATTCCGGCAAGGCCGCGGCGATCTCGCGCGTCGCGGCATAGACATGGGAAAGATCGGCGTGGCCATCGCCGCGGCGGGACGGAGTGCCGACCGCGATGAAGATGACTTCGGAACGGCTGACCGCCCCCTTCAAGTCGGTCACAAAGGCCAGGCGGCCCTGCGCGATGTTTCTCGCCACCAACTCGGAAAGCCCGGGCTCGTGGATCGGTATCTCGCCCTTGTTGAGCGCTGCGATCTTCTTTTCATCCTTGTCGACGCAAACGACGTAGTGCCCGAAGTCGGCGAAACATGCCCCCGACACCAGTCCGACATAACCGGCGCCGACCATCGTGATATGCATGACTTATCCTGTCTGACCAAATGATCGCAGCGGTCGCACTGGTCATCATTTGACCAGCATCGACTCGCCGTCGAGATGCTGCGGGAAGAAGAAGAAATTGTTGATGTAGAACAGCCCTTCCTTGCGGCCACCATCCGCCTCGAGCGCCGCCGCATCCTGCAGCTCCTCGACATCGAATTTTTCGACGTCGACCACATCGTCTTCCTTCAGGAAGAAACCACGGTAGGACCGTTGCCGGAAGAAATCGAACACCGATTCCGTCGCGGCCGGCCGATGGCGGTCCTCCGCCTCAACCAGGAACACCGGCTGGCAGCGCTCCAGGAGCTCGACGGCGCCGTTGAGGACGTTGAGCTCGTGTCCTTCCACGTCGATCTTCACGAAGGCGACCTCCTGATGCATCACCGAATCCAACCGCGCCATCGGCACATGGGCGGCCACAATCGGATCGGCCGACGCCATCACCCGCCGCTCAAGCGAGGCAAGGCCGTGGACCAGGCCCGTGTCGCCGCGCGGAATGAAGAGTTCCGCGTCGCCTTCGTGGTCCGACAGGGCGATCTCGTGCACGCTGACGTTTGAAGCAGACGTCCGCCGCAGCAGGCGCGCCATATCGTGCGAAGGCTCGAAGGCGTGAACTTCGCGGGAAAGCCGCGCCAGCTTTCGCGTGTAGAGCCCGCAATTGGCGCCGATGTCGACCGTGACAGCATCTTCCGGGATGATCTTGTCGAGATGGTGATGACGAGATCCTCGACGCCGAGGGCGGCAACCAGCGGGCCGTCTCCCCGCACGTAGCAGCCGGAGCTGTCTTCGGCCACCGCGTCGCCGATCACGACATTGCCGGAGGAGTCCTTCTCGCCCATCGTCCACAGCGCCGACCAGCTTCCGACGTCGCTCCAGTCAAAACTGGCCGGCACCACCATGGCCTTGTCGGTCTTTTCCATCACCGCGTAGTCGACGGAGATAGATGGGCAGGACTCGAATGCCTTTTCTTCCAACCGCAGGAAATCGAGATCGCGCGTCGCGCCGGCCAGCGCCGCGCGGCAGGCTTCCAAAATCGCGGGCTCGTGCCGCGCCAATTCATCGATTAAAGCTCGTGCGGGCAGCAGGAAGATCCCGCTGTTCCACAGATGATCATTGCCGGCCAACAAGCGCTCCGCGGTCGCAACGTCGGGCTTCTCGACGAAGCCTGCGACTTTGCGGATTTCGGGAAGATCGGCGATCCCGCCGCCCATGCGGATGTAGCCATATCCGGTCGCAGGCCCGGTCGGCTTGAGGCCGAACAGGACAAACTGTCCGCGGCGCGCTGCCGGAAGCCCGCTCGCGATCGCGGCGCGGAACGCCGCGTGATCGCGAACCCAGTGGTCGACCGGCGTCACCAGGATCACCGCGCCAGGATCGACCTCGCTGGCGAGAAGCGCCGCGATCGCCACCGCCGGCGCGGTATTTCGTCCGAACGGCTCCAGCACCATGGTGGGATTGGCGATGCCGGCCGCGCGCAGTTGCTCGCCAATGGCAAAGCGATGCTCGGCATTGGCAATCACCATCGGATCAGCAAACAGCGACGGCTCCGTCACGCGGTTCGCCGTCTGCTGCAGCAAGGTCTTCTCGCCGAGCAGCGCGAGCAGTTGCTTCGGCTGGTTCTCGCGCGACAGCGGCCAGAGCCGCGAGCCGGTTCCGCCCGACAAAAGAACTGGGACTATGCGGCCGCGTGGCTGCAGCATTCTATCGCTCCCCTTGATGTGATGGTTATATGTCGGCGGGCTAGAAGCCGCTGCCGGACAGGAATTCGCGGCGGACGGTGCGCACGATGATCATGACGTCCATGCGCAAGGACCAGCGCTCGATATAGTCGAGGTCGTAATCGATCCGCGAGATTGCGCGGCCGGCCTCAACCGTGCTTCCGCGGCACCCGCTCACCTGCGCGAGGCCGGTGATGCCAGGCCGAGCGCTGTGGCGCTGGAAGTAATACGGCACGAGGTCCTCATAAGGCAGCTCGGCGGCCAGCATGCCCGGGACATGCGGGCGCGGGCCGACCAGCGACATGTCGCCCCTGATGACATTGATCAATTGCGGGATTTCGTCGAGGCTCGTCTTGCGCAGGATCTTGCCGATCGAGGTGACGCGGGAGTCGCCCTGCACGGTCTGCTTCACGCCGCGCACGTCACCGGCATCGGTCCGCATCGAGCGGAACTTGTAGATCTTGAAGCGCCGGTTTCGATAACCGTACCGGTATTGGTGAAACAACACCGGCCCTCGCGACGTCAGCTTGATGCCGATGGCGATCGCGATCAAGAGCGGCGCGAAGAACAAAAGCGCTGCGCTTGCAACCACGATATCGAAGATGCGCTTTGCGATGGAGGAGCCCGGCTCGGTGCGAACCGAGCCGCGCGGGCGCTTTGCCCGATAGGGGCTATATGAATTGCTGCCGGCATATTCGACCGGCCGCATCGAGATGATGCTCCGCTTGTTGCGGAGCGACCTGATACTGTCCTGGTCGAAGTTGGCTGTGACGATGGCGGCCATTTGCTCTCGCTCTCTCTGTTGAACCCAAAGAGGTCACAAGCGCGACGACGCAGAGCGCCACTGCCCATCTCTCGGGCACCTTCGCAATTGCGAATTTTCCTGCGTAGCAGAGACGCGTCTCGATCGCGCGGCGGTATAACTCTACGAACTCTTTGGGCGAAATGGGGCAGCAAAACGAAAATGTTGCGCGCGGTTTTGCATCGCGGCATCGTGAGGTTTGTGCGATGCAAAGAATCCGTTTTGTTCGGAAGTGCTTAGATTGAACTGCACGCGAAATGCGCTGCGTGTTTTTCGATGCAGCCATGCATTAACGCAAACCTGGAACCGCGCGCGAATCGGATTCGATTCAGGAATCGACCGTGCACCCGCTACATCAAGCGCTTAATCTGTGCGATCATTTTTGAAGGATTTTTTTCACTGCATACTAAACGGCTAGTCGTACTCTGCCCGATGCGATCGTTTCAATTGGTGGTTTTGTCGATGATTGCGAGACGTCAACACGGGGAAACGGCCTTAACCAAGAAGCCGCTCGTCTCGGAAAAATTGTCCAGGGAGGCGCCAATGATCGCAGCGCGTTTGGATCGCCCTGAAACAAAACGACTCGATCCTGCGGGGCGTAAATTGAGGAACCGTATCATCCTGGCGAACATGCTTGCCTGGATCGTGATCATTCTGCTCATCCGAATGATCTTCTTCTAGACCTTATATACTTAGAGAAGTCGGGAACAGGTGCCGACGCCGTCGCCGCCGATTGACGTTATGACGGTTCCATGATCGAAGCAATCGATGATGCGGCCGCCAGTTGCATATCCGCACTATGTTGCACCTTCGGCTCCCGCAGACACGCGCATCTACGCGGTCGGCGACATTCACGGACGCGCCGACCTGCTCGCCGACACCATTGCGCGTATCGACGACGACATAAGCCGGCGGCCGATCCGCTACGTGCTCGAGATCTATCTCGGCGACTATATCGACCGCGGCCCCGATTCCAAGACCGTGCTCGATCTGTTGGCAGTTCGCCTCGTCAGGAATCACGCAGTTTGCCTGCGTGGTAATCATGAAGAGCTATTGCAGCACTTCCTTGACGACCCGGCGGTGTTCGCGCAGTGGCGGCGGCTCGGCTGCATGCAGACGCTCGCCTCCTATGGCGTGTTTCCGCGCGACATGCCCGTCTCCGAAGTCAACCTGCAGCGCCGTTTTCTCAACGTCTTCCCACGTACGCATGCACTGTTCATGCAATGCCTGCGCGACAGCTTTATCTGTGGTGACTTCTTGTTTGCCCATGCCGGGGTGCGCCCCAGCGTTCCGATCGAGCAGCAGCATCCGGAGGATCTGCTTTGGATCCGCCAGGAGTTTCTCAATTCGGATGAAGATCACGGCAAATATGTCGTGCACGGCCACACCCCGGTTCCCCATCCCGACATCAGGCACAATCGCATCAATATCGACACCGGCGCGTGGAGAAGCGGGACCCTGACCTGCATCGCCATCGAAGGAACAGCGATTCTGGTCCTGTGACAGACGCAGGCGCCATTAACGCTGCGCGATCATGGAACCGCATGGAACTGTCGCGGAACCACCACCCACATTCTTTCGCCTTGTTTGCTCACTTATGCTCCGCGCCGTTACTGACGGACTTTCGTGGGGATGCAGTCATGCAGCAACAATCAATCCGTGTCGCCCGCGTGGCGCCACGCAATATTCTATTTGCGTTTGCTTTGGCGAGTATCGCGGGTTTCGCAACTTTCGCATCGGCTCAAACGCAAACCGGCTCGCATGCGTTCTCGACGGGGACCTACGTGCTCGGTCCGAACGACAGAGTGCGTGTGAAGGTGTATGGGGAGCCCGACATCACGGGAGAGTATGAAATCGACGCGAGCGGTCAGGTCTCGATTCCACTTGCAGGACGCATGAGGGCGTCCGGCATGACGACCAAGCAGTTGGAACGCGCGATCACATCCGCGCTATCGAAGGACATCGTGCGTGATCCGAAAGTGAACGTCGAGATCGTCGCGTATAGACCTTATTACCTTCTCGGCGAGGTCAAGAAGGCCGGCGAGTATCCGTACCGCCTTGGTCTGACCGTGATGGATGCGGTCGCCAGCGCCGGCGGATTCACCTATCGCGCCAACGAGGGCAAGGTCTATTTGCGTCGATCGGGCAGCACAGCGGAAGAGATCTACCCGCTTGATGCGCCGATCCTGGTGTTTCCTGGTGACAACATCCGGGTTCCCGAGCGCTACTTCTGAGTGGCTCGTTCGACGGAGCGGTCTCGCTCGCAAATCACGCGCGTAAAACATTTACGTCATGCGCGCTGCCATAGTGTCGTCGATTTGCGGTGAGTATTATTTTGCAATGCAGAAAACTTTTTCCCGCGACGCACGTTAATGCGCGGGGAGATGTTCTCTGATCGAACCAGCAATGCTCCGTAGTGCGCGCGTAACAAGTGCATGGACTGTCATGTCGATGCGCAGTCCGCGGTGAATTTGTGAGCACGGGCAACCGAGCCTCAGGACTTCACCGCCTCCAGAGTTCCCGCAAGGGATGGATTATGGGACGCACGACTGCATTTGGCTGGTTGAATGCGATTGGAACGAGAGGGCCGCAAACCCGTTCGGTCGTCGCGTTCGGTCGCCGCGGACTGAAGATCGTACCCGCACCGGTGACTGCGATTGTTCTTGGACTCGGATCACCGGCGGATGCGCAAGTGCTCCCCTGGCCAAATGAGGAGGTGGCGCCGCCATGGAACGCGCAACAAATCTTCGAGCCATCCCCGCTGCCCAAGCTGACCGATCCTGACACCCGTGAGGACATACCGCCGGAGGACACGCCCGTGAAAGGCCGCCTGCAGCCTGGCTACGAGCCTGTGGGCATTCGTTCGGGCTCCTGGATGTTCAATCCGTCGCTGATCACCGGCGGGTTCTTCGACAGCAACGTGTTCGCGTCGAATACCGACATCCGCAGTGACGTCGCGGCGGTGGTCGAGCCGTCGCTGCGCGCCCATTCCCTATGGGAGCGGCACGGCCTCGACCTCAAGCTCGATGCCCAGGAGACGGTCTACAAGCAGAACTCCAGCCTCAACCAGACCAATGCCAGCCTGAAGGGCAATGGCTGGATCGACATTGCTCATGACATGGCGCTGCTGGGCAGCTTCCAGATCGCGCATCTCAACGAGGGCGTTGGTTCGCTGAGTTCGCCCGCCAACGCCATCGCGCCGACACCTTATAATCTGTATTCAGGCGATGTGACCCTGCGCAAGGAATTCAACCGGCTGACCACCTCGGTCGGATTCCGTACCGATTCCTACGACTTCGGCTCGACCGTCTCGCAGGACGGCAGGACCATCAACCAGGATGCCCGCGACGGCCAGATCTACTCGCTCCATAGCCGGATCGACTATGCGTTTTCCGACACTCTTGGCTGGTTCGGCAGCGCCGAGGGCAATGTGCGCGAGCTCCGCGGCCAGCCGCTCCAGCCGCTGAGTTCCCAGGGCTATCGTGCGCTCACCGGCGTCACCCTCGGACTGACGCGTCTGCTCACCGGCGAAATCGGCTTCGGCTATGTGCAGCAACAGTTCGTCGATCCGACCGTCGGCACGATCGCAGGCCCGACCTATCGCGCCAAGCTGACCTGGAGCCCGACGCGGATGATCGACGTTCACTTCAACGCCGAACAGATCGTCACGGAGACTTCCGACACCAGCGCAACCGGTGTGCTCGCCAATGCCGTGCAGCTCGGACTGGACTATGAGCTGCGCCGCAACGTCATCGTTTCGTTCTACGGCGGCTATGAGAGCGACCGCTTCTTCGGGCAGCCGCGCAAGGATCAGGTCACCACCTCCGACGCCCGCGTCAAATATCTTCTGAATCGCTTTGCCGCGATCGCGGTCTATTACCGCTTCACGTCACGCGAAAGCAACATCCCGACTTTCAGCTACGACAAACACCTGGTGGGATTGAATGTTACAACGCAGTTCTGAGCACCTGGCTCGCCCCCCGGAAGAGACCAGGGAACCTGCCGCAAGTCGCTGGCAGGCTCCGACCGTCGATCTGCGCGAGATGGCGCGCATCCTGCGCCGCCGCTACAAGTTTGCCGTCCTGCCCGCTGTCGTGCTGGTCGCACTCGGGCTGACCTACTGTCTGCTGGCCACTACACTATATACGGCGACCGCGACCGTGCTGGTCGATCCACGCCGAGCCGCGGCCGTCGAGACCAACAGCCAGACCGCGCTTTCGAACTACGGCACCGATGATGCAACCATCGAAAGCCAGTCATTGCTGATCCAGTCGATCGCGATCCTGGACCGGGTGGTCCGCAGGCTGAAGCTGACGCAAGATCCGGAATTCATCCCGACACCGGGCCTCCTCGATCCGATCAAGCGGCTGTTCGCCTCGGCTGCGCCCGAAGGTGCGGCGGACCCGCAAGACGCGGCGCGCGCGCGTTCGATCGAAATCCTGCAAAAGCGCATGAAGGTGACGCGGCAAGGCACGACCTTCCTGGTCGACATCAATGTCAGCTCGGAATCGCCGTCGAAGGCCGCTATTATCGCCAACGCGGTCGCGGACGCCTATTTCGAGGACCAGGTCCGCGCCAAGAATGACGCGACCCGCATCGCCGCGAACTGGCTCGGCGGCCAGATCAACGATCTCAAATCGAGAGTCGTCACCTCCGAGAAGGCGGTCGAGGATTTCCGCTCCGCCAACAATCTGACGGTTTCGCAGGGCGTGACCGTCAACGACCAGCAGATCACCGATCTCAACAACAAGCTGATCGCCGCGCGGGTGCAGACCGCGGAGGCGCGCGCCAAATATGATCAGGTGCAGCAGATCGCCAAATCCGGTGGTGATCCCGGCGGCATCAATGCGGCGATTTCGTCTGATATGATCACGAAGTTGCGCACGCAATATGCCGACATCGCCAAGAACGAGGCCGATCTCTCCAGCAAATACGGCTCGCGGCATCCGCTCGTCACCAATGTGCGCGCGCAGCTCAAGGACACCCAGCGGCTGATCAACGAGGAAATCAAGCGGATCCTCGAGAGCACCAAGCACGATTACGACGTGGCGCTCTCCCGCGAAAATTCGCTGAGCCAGAGCCTGGAGCAGTTGCAGAACGTATCCAATACGTCGAGCCAGGCTCAGGTGCGGCTGCATGAGTTGCAGCGCGAGGCCGAAGCCAACCGCACTCTCTATGAATCCTATCTGGCGCGCTCGAAGGAAGCGACGTCGCAGGAAAGCCTCGAGCTGCCGGACTCGCGGGTGGTGACCAAGGCCAGCGTTCCGATCCGTCCCTCCTCGCCGAAAACCATGCTGATCCTGGGCCTTGCCGGGATGCTCGGCCTTGGCTTTGGCAGCGTGCTCGCCTTCGGCGCCGACTATCTCGACGGCCGCATCAAGACGCTGGAGCAGGCGGAATCAATATCGGGCGTGCCGGCGCTGGCCGCCGTGCCGTTGATCGGCACAAGGGAACTTGCAGGATTGGCGCGGCGGCGCGGGCGCGGCGAACTCGAAAATCATGATCCGAGAACGGTCAAGCTGCTGCCGGCCGCCTTGCAACCGCCTTTGATGCGCTATGCGATCGACGAGCCCGCCACATTCTTCGCGGAGGCGATTCGCTCGGTTCGCCTGGCGCTGCAACGGACGATGCGGATGCAGCCGGTCAGGGTCGTGCTCGTCACCTCTGCCCTCGACAGCGAAGGCAAGACCACGCTTGCCGGCAATCTGGCGCAGTCGCTGGCGACGTTGGGTATCCGGACGCTTCTGATCGACGGCGATCTCCGCAACCCGCAACTCACCCGCTCGCTCTGCCCGCGCGCCGACATCGGACTGTTGGACGTTGCCCTGGGACGCGCGGCCATCGAGCAGGCGATCCTGACCGACGAAAGCACCGGACTGTCCGTGCTGCCGTCGACCGCGGTCAAGCAGGCCGAGATCATCACCGAGCTGATGTTCTCCGACCGCATCGTCGACGTGCTCGATCATCTGCGCCATCGCTACGAATTGATCATCGTCGATTCGCCGCCGCTGGTGCCGCTGGTCGACGGCCGGGCGCTGGCCGAGCTTGCGGACCGCATCATCCTGGCGCTGGCCTGGGATCAGACCCCGCGCGAGGTCCTGAGCCACACCATCGACCTGTTGTCGCCGGTCTCCGATCGCATCCTCGGCACCGTGCTCACCCGCGTCGACCTCAGCCGCCTGCAGTTCTACGACTATTACCGCAGTTCCGCCTATCTCAAGCCATACGGAACCGCGAACCTCAGCCCCGGAGCGGCGCGGTGAACACGCGCAGCTTTGCCAGCCAACCTTTAAGCCTGCCTGGCGCGGTGTCGCACGCTCCGTCCGGAACGCGAACGCGCGGGATGACGTTCGACACTTTTGTCGAGTGGCTGGCGACGGGCTTTCTTGTGCTCGCAATCGTAGCGATGTTCATGCTCTCGGCGGGCATGCTCACCAACGTAAAGATCCACTATCTGACGGCGGGCGGCAATTTCTACGAGAAGCTGCATCCGGCGACGTACTTCACCTTCCTCGCCTTTTTCCTGCTGCTGATGCGCAGCCGCGGACCGATCGGCGAGATCGACCGGATGTTCTCGCAGTCGAAGCTCCTCTTGTTCTATCTGCTCTGCTGGCTGTTCCTGCTGGTGCAGATGTTCGTGCTGGAACGGCCGTTCACGGTGATCTTCGACACATTCCTGACGCCGGTCGTGTTGTGCCTTGCCATCTGGCAGCTCTCGCCGTCGCAACGACGGCCGCTGGCGTGGGCGATCCATGTCACGATTCTCGTCAATATCGTGGTCGGCTACTATGAGTATTTCTCGGGTCACCGCCTGATTCCACTGACAATGGGCGACATCGTCGTCCTCGGCGAATGGCGCTCCTCGGCCTTTCTCGGCCATCCCCTCACGGCATCCGGCGTCGTCGCGGGCTATGTGCTGGCCCTGCTGCTGCGGCCGGCGCTCTGCCCTCCGATTCTGATACGGGTGCCGCTGATCGCTTTCAGCCTGGCCTCGTTGATGGCGTTCGGCGGCCGGACCGCGCTGGTGACCGTGCTGATCGTGATGGGACTGCTTGTCGGGATCGAGATGCTGCACATGCTGCGGGGCAAGCGCATCCCGCTCTCTGCCGCGATCCTCGCCATATGCCTGCTGTTCGCAGCGGGCGCAGTCGGATTTGCGGCGCTCGATCTCGGCATCTTCGACAAGATGCTGTTGCGCTTCTCCTCCGACAAGGGCAGCACGCTGGCACGCTATGCCACCTTTCACCTGCTGTCGTATTTCGACTGGCAAGAATTGCTCCTCGGCCCCAATCCGGTCCGGGTGACTTCACTGCAGAGCCAGCTCGGCCTCGACTATGGCATCGAGAATTTCTGGATCTCTTGCATCGCGCAGTTCGGCCTCATCCACACCGTGGCGCTGACAGTTGGGCTCGCTTGCCTCTTCACCGAGATCATCCGGCGCGCCGATCGCGGCGTCTGGGCGATGCTGCTACTGATGTTGACGATCGCTGCGAGCTCGGTGAGCTTCTCGTCCAAGAATATCCAGCTTGCGCAGTTCATCGTCCTGATCACCGTGCTGCTGCCGCGCGACGAATATCGGCGGACAGCCGCTCCGCCTCCCGTCGCCCAGCGCCGTTACCGGCCTGTTCCCGCGTAAATCTGGCGTCAGGACATCGTATGGATATCTACGTCGACAACACCCATCTCGGACGTCACGTCACCGGGCTCGAGCGCATCACGCTCGAACTGTTTTCGGCGTCCGCGCTCGCTCCGCTCAATGTGGTGCCGGTCACCGCGCGCGGCACACGCCAGATGGTGACGACGCAGACCTTTGGCTTGCCGATGCGGCTTGCGACCTCGTCGGCGATGCTGCTTTGCCCCGGCTTTCCGCCCAGCCCGCTATTGCTGCCGTTCGCCTCACGCGTGCTGCCCTACATCCACGATGATTTCCTGGTGACGCGGCCCGCCGAACTGAACGCACGTGCCCGCCTCTATATGGCGCGTCCTTTCAAGCTGGCGCTGCGGCACTATCCCCGCTTTCTTGCCAATTCCAACGATACAAGGCGCCGGATCGCCGCCTATACCCGACCCGATGCCGAGATCACGCTGTATCGTCCCTCCGTGCGCAACGTGTTCGGATTGCAGTCGGAGCAGCGCGCCGGCCGCGCGACTGCGCCGCGACCGCTGCGACTGGTCGCACTCGGCACCGTCGAGCCGCGCAAGAATTTCAAGGCGGCCGCCGCGCTCGTTGGGGCGCTGCGCGGAAGAGGTTTTTCCGACGCCACGCTGGATATTGTCGGCCGGCGCGGCTGGGGCGACGACTGGCAAGCGCTGGAAGCCATGCCGGGCGTTACGCTGCACGACTATCAGCCGACCGAGCGCGTCAGGGAATTGCTTGATACGGCCGACCTGTTCGTCTGCACGTCACATGACGAAGGGCTCGGCCTGCCCTTGCTCGAAGCGCAATATGCCGGGCTGCCGATTGCAGCACCCGATGCGCCGATCTTCCGCGAGGTGCTCGACACCTCCGGCATCTTCATCAATCCCGCCGAGCCCGCCGCCGCCGCGGCGCAAATCGCGGCCGCGCTGTCGATCCAGAACTGGCGCGCGCGCTACGTCGCGCTCGCCGAGCAGAATCTTGCTCGCTGGAATGCGCTTGCCCATGGCGACCGCGAAGCGGTGATCGACCTGATCTCGCGCCTTGCTGCCCACCCCCACACTTCCAGCCAGTTCAACCCGAAGCGGATCTAAACTTTTGCACAAGACCACCAACGCGATGCGGCACCTCGACAGCCTGCGGATCATCGCCGCCTGCGCCGTGGTGATTCTGCACTATTCCGATTATTTCAAGGAGCTGCCGCTCGGGCGCATCATCATCGCCCATCTCTGGCATTTCAACCTGTTCGTCGACCTGTTCTTCGTGGTTTCCGGCTTCGTCATCGCGCGCCAATATTTTGATCACGTCGGCGACGGCGCAGCAATCGGACGCTTCCTCTGGCGGCGCGTCGCCCGCATCTACCCGCTGCATCTCGCCACGCTGACGTTCTATATTTGTATTGCCCTCGCGCTTTCCTTTGGCATGGCGCGCTCGGACAATCCCGCGCGCTATTCGTTCTCCGATCTGCCGGCGCAGTTTCTTTTGCTGCATGCATTCGTCGGCGAACGGTTGACGTTCAACTTTCCGAGTTGGTCATTGTCGGCGGAAATGTTCTGCTATCTGCTGTTTCCGCTGATCGTTGCGCTCGCATTGCGGCGCAAAACGTTGATCATCGTGTTCGTGGCGTTGTCCGCGTTTGCCAACAGCGTTTGGGCCGCGACCATGGAAACCCTGCCATGGTCCGAGTGGATCAACGAGGGCGGTGCCTTCCGCGCGGTGCCCGCGTTCAGCCTTGGCATTGCCTGTTCCGTCTACCGCGACCAGATCGCGCGCTGGCCCGCAACGCGTGGGGCGCTGATGTTGGCGCTCGGCGGGTTCACCCTGTTCGGCTCGTGGCTAACACCAATGGCTGCGCTGGTTGCGGTCTACGTGATCGCTGTACTTGCGATCCAACTCGACTGCAGCGGCAGCGATACGTTGTTATCGATGCTCAGGCTCGATCGCTTCGCACCGCTGACCTATTCCAGCTATATGCTGCACATGCCCATCGCGACCGTCATCATCACCTTGGATTCGCGTCTGGTGCTCTTCGCCTCTCCAGAATCCAAGCTGATCCTGGCGCCGGTGTCGTTCATCGTCCTTGGCATCACCAGTGTGCTGTCCTACCGATACTTCGAGACGCCGGCGCGGCGCTACCTGACCGACCTCTACGATCGCCGCTTCGCGCCGGCGGTAGCGGCACCGATCTCGCAGCAGGAGATCGCATGATGACGCTCGCGGCATCCGCTCAGGCAGAACTCGTTCACACCCGCGCGGACGCTCGGGCGAAGGGCCGCGACGCCGTGATCGACACCATGCGGGGCGTTGCCATCCTGATGGTGATCGGGATCCATTCCCTGCCGCAGCCGCTCGATCTCGCCTGGACCAAAGCGATCGATGCCGCGCTGCGGCCTTGCGTACCCATCTTCCTGTTCGCGTCCGGTTACCTGACCGCGCGCGCGGGACGTGTGCCATTGTTCAAGCGGCTGAAGGCTGCGGTGATCCCCTATACAATCGCCTTTATCGCGGCCTATCTCTACATGACCCTGCACAATCCCGCGATGGATCATCGCGTAACCACGACGGTGGCGCGGTTCGCGCTCGCTTATGTATTCGTGTACTACTACGTGTTCGTCTATGTCGGCTGCACCATTGTACTGTGGCTGATCTATGCTGCCGGCGGAACGGACCGGCAGGACACGGCGCAGCGGATGACAATCCTGCTTGCTCTTGCGATCGGTTTCGGGCTTGTCGCCGGAAGCTACCTCGATCCCCTGCTGTTCCATCTCGGCTTTGCCGACTCCTTCGTCGAAGAAGTTCGGATGCGCGATATCCCCTTCTGGTTTTCGTTCATGGCACTCGGCGCGCTGACGGCATCTTTCGCCGGCGCGACCGCGCGGAACATGCGCGCGATCCTCGTCGGTGCCATGCTGTTTGCCTATTTGCTGTATCTGGCCGTCCGGCTGTCCGGGGTCGGCGATGCCGCGGTCTACGACTCAACGGCATTCTTCCTCTACGCGGCGCTGTTCAGCGTTGCGCTGCTGGTGCTGCAGCCGAGTTTCACTTTGCTCGCGAGCCTCGGTTCGGGCAGCTATTTCATCTATCTCTGGCACATCTTCATCGTGATGTTGCTGCGCGACCACGCCGGATTGCGCCAGTTCGGCTCGGCGGCGAGTTTTGCGATCACCTTCGGATTGACAGCGATGGTCAGTATCGCTGCGCTCGGCGCGGTCAGGCAGCTCTCCTCCGCGCGCGTCGCCCGCTGGCTGGGAGCGTAACGATGCTGCTGCGCCACACCCTGCTGTATCTCCCTGCGCAGTTCGTCGGGCCGCTGTTCCAGTTGATCGCGATGATCGTGTGGACCCATGTGGTCAACGATCACACGCTGGGCATCATCACACTGGTCACCGCCACGCACGAATTCCTGCAGATCGCCTTCCTCGCCTGGTGGTCGCAATACGCACTGCGCTTCTCCGGTCGCTACAAGGATGGCGACGCGCCACGCTTCTACCGCACCGAAAATGCGGTGCTGCTGGCGTCGGTCCTGCTGCAGAGCCTCGTCATCGTCGTCGTGCTGCGCCTCGTCATTTCCCCCGATGCGCACTTCGGCATGCTGCTTGCCGCCATCGCCTACGTGGTCACGCGTTCGCTGAACCTTTATATCGGCGAGCGCGCTCGCGCCCAGCAGCAGATCTGGGTCTACACGATCCAGCAGGTGGTCGGGCCCGCGGTTGGCTTTGCCGTGGGCCTTGTGATGATCAAGCTGTTCGGCCAATCCGCCGAATGGCCGCTGGCCGGCTACGCCATCGCGCAACTCGCGGCCGCGCTGGTGGTGCTGCCGAAGATCGCCTACGGTCGCCGCCTGTGGCCGATCGATCGCGAGATCGTAGTGCACGCATTGCATTACGGCGTTCCCCTGATCATCGGCGGCGGGCTCGGCTGGGTCGGCCTCAATGCCTCGCGCTTCATCATCAACGAAATGTCGGGTGTGGCCGCGGCCGGCCTGTTCGCCGTCGGCTACGGACTCGGCCAGCGCGCCGCCGCGGTCGCCGCCATGCTGGTGACGGCCGCCGCCTTTCCGCTGGCGGTCAAGAGCATGGAACAAAGCGGCAGCAAGGCCGCCATGCGGCAGCTTGCCGATAACACCGCGCTGCTCGTTGCGATCCTCGCGCCAAGCCTGACCGGCATCTTCATGCTGCGGTTCGAGATCGTGCATCTTCTGATCGCCGCGCCGTTTCAGCAGGCAACGCTGAGCGTGCTGCCGCTCGCAACGCTCGCCGGCGCGATCCGCAACCTTCGTGCCCATTTCGGCGACCAGGTCTTCCTGCTGCACAACCGCACGCGCTGGATGATGGCGATTTCCGCCATCGATGCCACCCTGACGGTGATCCTCAGCGTGGTGTGCCTGCGCTACTGGGGACTTGCCGGCGCGGCCGGCGCCACCGTTCTCGCCGCAACTGCGGCAGCCGCCACGAGCTTCAGCATCGGCTTCTCGCTGTTCGGGCTGACCCTTCCGTTTTCACACCTGGCGCGGATCGCGGTTGCGACCGTCGCGATGGCGGCGCTGTTGCGCGAGTTCCCGGAAGCGGGAAACGCGATCATGCTCGCCGCGCATATCGCCGCAGGTGCGGCAGTCTATCTCACAGTACTGGCGCTGCTGTACGCACCGTCACTGCTGAAGATGTTGCGGGCACGCCCGCAACATTCCGGCGCGTGACGATTCTGTTATGCCTTCTTTGCATTCTCGAACGCGCGCGCGATCGCGAACCACAACGGCTTTCGCTGCATCGATGAATCATAAGGCAGCGGCCGCGGCAGGCGTTGCGCGAGCGGATCCTTCTTCTTGGCCGCGTCCGTGTAGAACGAATAATTGTCCGCGAGCTCCCAGGCGATTACCATCTTGACCGCAGGCACTCGCAATACGTTGTTGAGGAATTTCTCGCCGGTCTCGGCGATCATCGCGTCGCGGGTGGCGATATCGTCCGGGAACGTGTCGTCGCGCACATCGAATTCCGTGATGTAGATATCCACGCCGCGTGACGCGAGTTCGTGCAGGAACTCGGCAAACCGTCCCGGATCATGCGGATAGCGCGGCTGCAGGTGCCCCTGCAGGCCGACGGCCGCGAGCGGCACACCAGCCTGCTTCAATTCATCGACAAGACGCAACAATCCGCTACGTACGATGTGCCCCACTTCGTCATCGCGCTCGGTCTGCGCCTCGTTAAGAACAAATTTGGTTTTCTTGTCGACCATGGCCGCGCGTTCGTAAGCGCGGCGGATGTAGCCGGTTCCGCCAAATGCGTCATACCACGGTCCGAGTCTGTAGCCGCCGGGCGCCTTGTGGCCCGGCCAGAACGGCTCGTTGACGACATCCCAAGAATGCAACTTGCCGACATAGCGGCTGACAACTTCCTCTATGTAGGAATCGAAGAACGCCTGGCGCTCCGCGCTGCTCATATTCTCGATCCACTGCGGAACCCATTCGTTCCAGATCAAACAATGGCCGCGCATCGGGATATGATTGCTCGCACAAAATTGCAGCAGACGATCCGCGCTCTCGAAACGTTTGGGGCCAGGTTGTGGCGCGATCGTGCCCATTTTCATCGCAATGTCGGTCGTGATGATGCGCGTCTGTGTCGTGTAGAGCTCGCGATAGGCAAGATCCTTGTCAATGACAGGACCAGCGGCAGCACCAAAAGCAAATCCATGTTGTGCAGCGATCGCGCCGAGACCCTGACTTTGCGCCGGCGCGGCCGTCGACATTTCGGCACGCGCAGCGACGCCTGCCCCTGCGAGAATGGCGAGTGCATTTCGTCGCGACATCTGCATGGCTGCTCTCCATCAAGTGAATGCATTCGCTGCGCTGAATCATTTTTGCACAGCGGCAACGCCATCGTTGCGACGCAATAGTTCTATTTCGTGGCGCTGCTCGTCGAGGAAGAGTCTTCGAGATGCGAGTTCCCATCGCACAAGCATTGAGCATGCCGACGACTTCCATCAGTGCACCTCGGCTTCTCTTTCACCTGGAGATCGACATGCCGGAAATACAGACGCAGCAGCCTGCGACATCCAATCTCAATGTTGATGGCATCGCCATCAACATTGGTTCACTTCCCGAAGCGGTGAACTCGATCGTATCGGCTGCGCAACGAGGCGAGAATTTCAGCGTGTGCACGTTGAATCTCGATCATGTCGTTCAACTGCAACATCGGCCCGACTTCCGAGCGGCTTATCGTCGTGCCAAGTTTGTGACGGCCGACGGGTTCCCGATCGTTGTGCTGTCGCGTCTGCTTGGCACGCATATCGAACGGACCACCGGAGCCGATCTTGTGGAACCGCTCTGCGAGGAAGCGCAGAAGAGAGGCCTTCCTGTGTTCCTGCTCGGGTCGAATGACGAGACATTGAAAGTCACCGCGCAACGTTTGTCGGAACGGTTCCAGGGTCTGCAAGTTGTGGGATGGTATGCGCCCGGCCCCAACTTCGATCCTTATTCTGCCGAGGCCGATCATGCGATCGAACTGATCCGAGAGTCCGGTGCAAGACTTTGCTTTGTCGCGCTTGGAGCGCCATGCCAGGAAGTATTTGCAGCGCGCTGTCTCGACGAGCTCGATGGCACCGGCGTGTTGTGCATCGGCGCCGCGCTCGATTTCATCGCCGGCACGCAGAAGCGCGCGCCGTCGGTTACGCAGAAGGCCGGGCTCGAATGGGCCTGGCGCATGTTGAACAATCCAAGCCGGCTCGGACCGCGCTATGCCCGTTGCATGGCCGCCGTTCCGGGACTCGTTGCGCGGACCCTGCCCCAGATCATCAACGCACGAATCCGGAAGACCGCATGACCTCGACCGTGACACTGGCGCTGCGCGCCCGCAATGCAAGCCGCGTTCGGCCACGCTATCAGATCTGCCTGCTCCATCCGTTCGACCCGCGCGGACAAAAGGTCGGAGGGCTCGAGACCTATATCCGCGACTTCATCACCTTCCATCCTGACAACACCGACATCCTGTTCGTCGGCGTGGATTCGATCGGTGACCTCACCCTCGGCGAAGTGCACCGGGTTACGTTCCGCGGCCGCACCTTCGATTTCCTGCCGATCCTGCGCTACAGCGATGCCCAGGCGCGTGAAGCCGCGCGCACCATTCGTTCCTCGCTGACAGGCCAGTTCTTCGTGGCGCTGCTGCGTCATTTCGGCCAGATCGCACGGCTGGTACGGACACGGCGGTGTTCAATCGACCTGCGACGGGTGGAGTTCTCCTGGCTGCCGGCGGTACTTCGTCTTCCCTTCGTGCAGATGCTGCATGGCGAGGGCGCGCCGAAACTGCAGATGGATTCGCTGCTCCGGAAATATTCCTTCGTGCACAATACCGGCGAGCGGTTCGCGGTGACGATGAGCGAGAAGTTCCTCTGCGTTAATCCGTTCATCACCGAGCGGATGCAGAAGACCTATCCGCGCAGCAAGGAGAAGATCGATACGCTGTGGACCTGGGTCAACACCGACATCTTCCAGCCGCAGCCGTTCCCGGAAAGCATGTCGCCGTTCCAGATCGTGTTCGCCGGCAGGCTCGACGAATTCAAGGATCCGCCGCTGATGTTCCGCACCATCGATCGTTTCCGGCAGCGGCTGAACGGCCCGATCCGCTTTCACTATATCGGCACCAGCGATCCGCACCGCTTCAGCGAGTTTGCCGCGATCGAGGACATCACCGTTCGCCACGGCTTCAAGGATGCCATGGGCATGGCGAAGACCTTGGCGGACGCGCATGCAGGCATTCTCACCTCCGAATTCGAGGGTATGCCGCGCTGCGTGCTGGAAACGCTCGCGGTCGGCCGTCCCGTGGTCGCGATGCATCTGCCGCAGCTCGAGTCGGTCATCCATGACGGCCAGAGCGGCTATCTGGTGACACGCGATGGCAGCCGTGACGATATGGTGGAGACTCTCGCACAGCGCTTCATCGATGTCCGCGACGCCATCGACAGCGGCAAGATCACGCCCGAGCAGGTCGCCGATGCGATCCAGGACTTCACGCCGGCCACGCAACTGGCGCGCGTGTACCGCTACCATCAGGAAATTCAGGACGCCCGCGGCTTCGCCGCCGCCACGGCCTCTTGAGGCATCGACGTGGACATCCTGCTGCTGACGAGTGAGTTTGCGCCCGCCATGGGCGGGATCGGCACCTACGCAGGGGAGATCGCCGCCGCCGCGGCGCGGCTCGGCGCGCGCGTCACCGTGGTGGCGCCGGACTACGGACAGGACAATGCAGGCCGCGATCGCACGCTGCCGTTCGAAGTGGCCCGCTTTGCCGGTGGCTTGCATTCGATGACGGACTTGCCGGCGAAAATGATGCTGGCACGCAATAGGGTTCGCGAGCGCCCATACGACGTGATTCATGCGGCCGACTGGCCGTTCTTCATTCCTGTCGCATTGTCGCGCTGGCAGACGCGGGCACGCGTGCTGATGACGGTGCACGGTACCGAGATCAACGAAACCCAGACGCCGTTGAAGCGGCTGGCAATCCGCAGCGCCGGCGTGTTCGGACCTCGGACCGAGATCGTTGCGAACAGCCGCTATACCCGGGATCTGTTCTGCGAGCGGTTTTCCGTCGACGCAGGACAGATCAGCGCGATCAGTCTCGGCGTTTCCGACTTCTGGTTCGGAGATCGACGCGATCGGGCGGACATCCGCGCAGGGCTTGGGCTGGCGCCGGAGCGGCTGGTGATGGTCACCGTCGCGCGGATCACCCACCGCAAGGGACATCATCTGACGCTCGCGGCACTGGCGCGCCTCCCCGAGCGGCTGCGCCAGCGTATCACCTGGCTCGTGATCGGCCCGAACGGCGAGGCCGACTACGTCAACGAACTTCAGCGCTTGATCGAAACGGCGAACTGCGATGTTCGCCTGCTCGGTCCACTACCGAACGAAGAGATCCGCGACATCTATGGCGCGGCCGATCTGTTTAGCCTGACGGGGCTTCCGGATTCCTCCGGCAGGGTCGAAGGATTCGGACTGGTCTATCTCGAGGCCGGTGCCGGCGGCGTGCCGAGCGTTGCGACGGCCGTCGGCGGCGTTCCCGACGCGGTGCTGCCGGATCAAAGCGGCATTCTTGTTCCGCCCGATATCGACAGCATTTGCGCGGCGATCGCCAGGTTCGCTGAGAATGATGAACTGCGTGGGAGCCTTGCCGCAGGCGCGTTGGCCCATGCACGCGCATTGTCCTGGGAACGCTGCGCCACCGCGACCTACGGACTGTCTCGGAACGAGCGGCCTGCGCCCCAGGCCGAAGTCGTGACGGCATGAGACAGATCGTCGCCGCCGCGATCCTGCTTGTGCTCGCCACCGGCGCGGCACACGCCGGCGCCGACAACTGCCGCCGAAGCCGCGAATATCTGTTGGGTAGCCTCGGCGGCGATCTGAAGTTGCCGCCCCAATCCTACACCGATCTGTTCAAGATCTGCCTGGCGGCGAGCAGCATGACGAATGTCAAGGACGCCTATATCCTCAAGGACGGCGGCATCGCGGTCGTTCCCAAGCAGGACTCCATTCCTGCCACGGCGTCGACATTGTCGCAATTCTGCGACGCCTATCCGAGCGCGACGCTGCGCTTCCTCACCAGCAAGGAAGTACTGACGATAAAATCCGTCGTCGGGATCGTGCAGCTTTCGTCGACCTCGGCGACACCCTGCAAGAAGATCAAAGGACTCACCTGAAGCCGAAGTCGCCGAGCGTCATCTCTGCGCGTCGTAATATCGCGGCATGACGTGCGGATCGAGCGGGCGCTCCGTCCGGCGTCCGAGGAAGAAGAAGCCGCTCGCCGCATCCGATCCGGGGCGGCCGCGCGTCAACGGATCGAGCAGGCGGATCCAGAAGAACGGTAGCGCGATCAGACGCGACAGCTTGTCGCCGGCACCGAGCGCACGGGCAAAATAGCGGATCGACCACACCAGCGCGACGCCTGCGCCACCGACGCGGCCCGCGCAGATTTCCGAGAACTGCTTGAACAGCCAGCGGTGGCCGCTCCGCGTGAAGCGCGAGAAATCATAGCCGCGCTCATGCACTTGTTGCATGAACGGCGTTTCGGCATAGACGAGGCCTCTGCGCCGAAGCACGCGGTGAATCTCGTTGACGACGGACGCAGGCTCAAGGACATGTTCGAGCACGGCCTGGACCCAGACGCCGTCAAACACGCCGTCCTCGAACGGCAGCCGGTGCGCGTCGGCCACCAGCAGCGTGTAGGGCGACGCGTAGACATCCGTCCCGATCAACTCGAGGCAGTCATCCGCGTAGAGTTCGTCGGCGCCGTCGCCAACCGCACCTCCGCCGATGATGAGCACGACCGGCCGTTCGGATTCCTGCTTCAGGAGCTCGATAAAGCGTGCACAGTTGGATTGTGCCACCTGATTGCCGCCGAAGGTGAGCTGATGGAGGCGCGAACTGATCGAGCGGCGCGACACATCGCGGTGAAAGACCGAACCATTGCCGCCGCGATACATTCCGCGCTCGAAGACGCTGGCGGCGAAATCGATCAGCACCGGCTGGTCCTCGACCACCGGAAACCCGCTTCCAGAGTATTCACACGTCACGTTGGAACAGAACGGTCGCGCGTCGATCTCGCGCAGCGACGCCGCACAGCGGGGACAGCGAACCGCGCGCCGCCACCAATCGGTCTGCGCCCGGTGACAGAGGAATCCAATGAGGCCCCTTGGTTCAAGCGACGTTCCTGGGTTCCGCCTAGGAACTAACTGTGTCTCGATTTTTTGATGCAAATTGCGGCGCCTGTGCGACACAACATGCCAACGCGTGCGGGGCAAGATGGTTCTGTGTGGTGGTCGGATGGACTCGCCTTCAGCAAGCCACAACACAACCGCCGCCGGTCACGTCACGCAGCGACGCGAGCCCGCGCTTCCGGATGAGAGAATGAATCTTCAAATTGTCAGCACGATGGCTACGCTGATCGTCGCCGCGATCTTGATCGTGGACTGATTGTGTGAGGATGGTTCACGGAACTTCTCTGCTCGAATTGTCAGTCCGAGCAGAGCTCAAATGAGCGCGTGGCTCTTCATCGACGTGGTGTTGGTGGACTGGGTCGATTTCGTGGAACTAGCGGACCTGCGGTTCTTCGATTCCGCGAAGTCATGCATTCCCGTTTGCCACTGCAGGCCGACGATCGCGCCCTTCGTCGGCTGAAGCAGCGCAAGCGATGAGAACAGCGTCACGGGCAGCCATATCGCAAGCTGAAGCCACGCCGGCGGCGCGTAAGCTATCTCGACGGCGAGCAAGGCCGGCACGACCACATGTCCGACGACGACGATGACGAGATAGGCGGGAAAGTCATCGGCACGCTGCGGCGTGTAATCCTCGTCGCAGACTTCGCAGTGATCCACGACCTTCAGGAAGCGGCGGAAAAGATGACCCTTCCCGCAATTGGGGCATCGCATGGTGAAGCCGCGCCGCACGGCTTGGGCAAGCGAAACTGGCTGTGTCATGGCTGAATTCCTTGACCAGAGGCATGTCCATACAGTACGAGAATGTATGGATACAATCAAAGACAAACAGGCCTATTGTATGGATTGGGTCCCTACACTTTCCGAATGGCAAGGCCCCCTGTTCATGCGCATCGTCGATGCGCTCGCGTCCGACATCGAGAGCGGCCGGCTTGTTCGCGGACAAAGGCTGCCGACGCACCGCGCGCTCGCGACCGAACTCGGCATCGATCTCACCACCGTCACCCGCGCCTATGGCGAAGCGCGCCGGCGCGGGCTGCTGGACGCCAGGGTCGGCCAGGGAACGTTCGTTTCGGAGACGACGGTGCGTTCGCCGTCGCACGTTCCCTCGCAAGTCACGATCGACCTCTCGATGAATCTTCCGCCTCAACCCGTGGAAGCCAATCTGGATCTTCGGATCGCGCAGGGATTGGAGACCATTCGCAGGGAAAGCGGCTTCGGCGCATTCCTGACCTACTCAAGACCCGGCGGCAGCGATCTCGAGTTGGAGACGGCGGCAAACTGGCTGCGCCATCGCGTGCACGATGCGAACGCCGAGCGTCTCGTGATTTTTCCGGGATCGCAGGCTATCGTCTTCAATGCGCTTCTCGTCCTCACCTCGCCCGGTGATGTGGTTCTGACGGAGGCGCTGACCTATCCCGGCCTGAAGACGGCGGCCGCCCGATTGGGCGTTCGCCTGATCGGCTTGCCGATGGACGAGCAAGGCGTGCGGCCGGACGCGCTCAAGGACGCATGCCGCAAGCACAAGCCCAAGGCCGTCTATCTGGTGCCGACGCAGCAGAACCCGACGACTGCGACGGCGGGTCCGGCGCGCCGCAAGGCCATCGCCGAAATCATCCGCCATGCAGGGACTTTCCTGATCGAGGACGACGCCTATGGTGCGCTCGAGCCGTCGACGTCGCCGATCGCAAACCTGATCCCCGAGCGGAGCTACTTCGCTGCCAGCATGTCGAAATGCATCGCACCAGGACTGCGCGTCGCCTATCTGCAGGCACCTGATTCCATCGCAGCGCAGACCATGCGCAGCGGATTGCAGGCGACGATGCAGATGTCACCACCCCTGATGGTCGCGCTGGTCACCCACTGGATTCGAAACGGCATCGCGGATGAGATCATCGAGGCGGTACGCAACGAAGCCAAGGGACGACAGCAACTGGCGGGCCGTATCCTGAAAGGCATCGCTTTCGCATCCCGTCCCGCAAGCCATCACCTTTGGCTGGAGCTACCGCCATCCTGGAATCGGATGGACCTGCTTTCGCATCTGCTGCGTCACGGGCTTGCCGTTGTCGGCGAAGATGCGTTCGCCGTCATCGACAAGCCGCCGCGCGGGATCCGCGTCTCCCTCGGCGCGGCGCGCAACCGCGCCGATGTCAGCCAGGCCATGCAGGTGCTCGCCGCGGCCATGAAATTGTCGGTCATGGCGACGCAGATCGTCTGAGGCGCCGGCCGCTCAATTCGGCTTTCGCCACCAGATGAAGAGCGAGTAGAGGACAACCGGGACGGCCAGGGTCACCCATGCGAGGGCATCCCACCAGCCGTCTCCCACGAGCGCGCCGACGAGGCCGAGCGTGCTGACGATCGCGACCAGCAGGGGCGCGATGAAGATCTGCCGAAGCGTACGATGCATGGATTTGCGCGACATCATCAGGACGATAATGCGGGACTTTCGACGCCGGAGGAGTGCGCGATCACGCGATCGACGCTGACCCCTGCCCTTCGCCGCCGCACCCACAAATAGATCCCGGTGACGAGGACAATGATCGTAAGCACGTCGAGCAGTGCCCAGAGGATCTTGAGCGGCATGCCACCATAGTCGCCGAAATGCAGCGGCTGGGAAACGAACAGCGTCGAGACGTACCAGGGCATGTCGCGGCTGTCGGTGAGCGTGCCGGTCTCGGCGTCGATCAGGGCCGGCTTCAAGAGGCGCGAGGTGAGCGGCGTGTTGCCGCGCAGGAACACGGTGTAGTGGCTCTTGCTGCTGAAGATCGAGCCGGGGAACGCGACGAAGCTAGGCGTCATCCCCGGCACCGCATGGGCCGCCACCTCGACCGCCGCATTGACCGACGTCAGCTTCGCGGGCGGGGCGCGATCGCGATATTGCGCGGTCATCTCGGCAAGCTGGCCATACTGCCACATCTTCAGGACCAGATCGGCCCATGTGTTGATGACGCCGGTGAAGCCGACCACCAGCGTCCACGCAACGAGAAGGATGCCGGCAAGGTTATGGACGTCCAGCCAGCGCACCACGCGGGTTCGGCCCGCGCGATACGTGCCGAAGCTCAGCTTCCGCATCGAGGGGGCATAGACGACGATGCCGGAGATGATGGCGACGCAGAACAGGATGCCCATCAGGCCAAGGAAGAGCTTGCCCGGCAGGCCTGCGAACATGTCCGTATGCAGTTTGAGCATGATGTAGGTGAAGCGGCCGGTGACATCAGGCGCGTCCAGATAGGCGCCCGTATGCGCGTCCATCCGGATCAAGAGGTTCTTGCTCGGATCGGACGTGATCGAAGGCCCGACGCTGACGAACATCGCGTTCGGATCGTCACGGTCCCAGATCAGGAAATGCGGGACCTGTCCCGCTGCATTGGCGATTGCATTGGCAAGCAGATGGTCGAGATCGGCCAGCGGCGCATCCGCCGCCACCTCCGCCGGCTTCACCTGGCTGTGCAGGAGGTCGTCGATCTCCTCATGAAAGATCAACGGCAACCCCGTGACGCACAGGAGCAGCATGAACACCGTGCAGATGAGGCTCGTCCATTTGTGGACGAAACCCCATCGCCGAAGAGACCTGGTCGCCGCCGTCACTTTGCCTTCCTAGTTCCAACTGTATTTCAATGTGCCGAGCACCGTACGCCCATTCCCCAATCCGCAATAGGGCAAGCCGGTCAAGCACGACGCGACGTAGAAATGGTCGGTCAGGTTGGATCCCTTCCAGTCCGGCCGCAGATAGCCGAAATCGTAGCTCACCGCAGCATCGAACAGCGTATAGGCCGGGATGACAAACGTGTTGAAGCTGTCCCCGTAGGTCTCGCCGACATAGCGCACGCCGAACCCGAGCCCAAGACCCGCAACCGGACCATCGTACCAGGTGTACTTGCCCCAAAGCGAAGCCTGGTCCTGGGCCGTGTTCATCATGTATTTGCCGGCATATCCGGCAATGCTCGCCGAGACCTTCGGATCGAGATGGCTGTAGCCGCCGACGATCTCCAGTTCGCGGGTGATGTTGCCTTTCACTTCAAACTCGAAGCCGCGAACGCGTAGCGCATCGGTCTGCACGTTGAACAGCGGATTGATCGGGCTTGCGGTGAGGACGTCCTGCTGCTTGATCTCGAACACGGCCGCCGTCAGCATCAGGTTCGATCCGTTCGGCATGAATTTGACGCCGGCTTCAGTCCCCTCACCGGTCGTCGGCCTGAACGAATTGCCGGCGAGATCGGCGCCGAGGTTCGGCGTGAACGACGTCGCATAGCTCACATAGGGCGACAGTCCGAAATCGAAGAGATAGTTGAGGCCGACGCGTCCGGTCTGCGCCCGGTCGTCGCGGGAATAGCTGCCGGCGAGCGGAAAGACTGCGAAGCTCTTGAAATCCGTGCTAGCCCAGTCATTGCGTCCGCTCAGCGTCAGCGTCCAGCGGTCGAGCTTGATCTGGTCCTGCAGATAGAGACCGGCTTGGCTGAGCTTGTCGTCGCGCAGGATGAATGGCGCCAATGACGCGAAGGACGGAATCGCAGTGTTATATACCGGAGCGTAGGCATCGATCGGAGCGATGCCGGCGGAACGATAGTCGGTGCGGGACCAGAGATTGAAGTAGTCGAAGCCCAATAGCACCTTGTGGGCGAGCGGTCCGGTCAGGAAATCCGCCTGCACCTGGTTGTCGACGGTGATGTTGGCGGCGCTTGCCTTTACATAGTTATAGCTGCGGTTGACGAGACGGTCGGTTGCCATGCCTTCCGTCCGAACCGAGGAGAGATCATTGGTGACGTCCGTGTAGCGCAGATTCTGGCGGAACTGCAGGTTGTTGTCGAAGCGGTGCTCGAAGGCATAGCCGACCATGAATTGCTCGAGATTGTAGCCGTCGAGGCCGGGTACGCCGAGATAACGGCTATATGGAACGTGTCCGTTCGGGTTGGGCAGGAACGACACCTGGCCCGTCACGTATTGCTGGTAACCCCTGTTGTCGGCCTTCTGATACTGCGAGAGCAGCGTGAAGCTGGTGTCCGTCGTCGGAGCCCAGGTGAAGCTCAGCGCGATGAACAGCTTGTTGTCCTGCACGAAGTCGGTCTGGGTATTGCTGTCGCGTGCGAGCCCGACGATGCGGTAGAGGAACTCGCCGTTCTTGTCGATCGGGCCGCCAAGGTCGAACGCGCCCTGGAAGCGATCGAATGAGCCGAACGTACCCTCGATCGTGTATCGCGGCGTCGCCGTCGGCCGCCTGCTCACCATGCTGAGCAGACCGCCCGGCTCGGACTGGCCATAGACCACCGACGACGGTCCCTTCAGCACCTCGATCCGCTCGAGCCCATAGGTCTCGATCCGCGGCACGGCGAAGGTGGTATTATCCTGCGGCAGCCTTAGGCCATCGAGATATCTGGGCGCATCGAAGCCCCTCAGCTTGAAATTGTCGAAGAAGGCGTTGGCGCCGAAACTCTGCACCGTGACGCCAGGGGTATAGCGCAATGCTTCGGCGACGTTCTGCGCGCCCTGCGCCTGGATCTGGTCCTGGGTGACGATCGAAATCGATTGCGGCGTCTCCAGGATCGGCGTGTCCGTCTTGGTCGCGGTCACGCTTTGCTTGGCGAGGTAGCCGACCACCGGACCAGTGCCCCTCTCACCGGTCGAGCGTCCCGCTGCTCCGCCCGGCGCGGCCTCTTCCTGCGTCACTGGGGCCGGCGTCCGCCGCGCGACGTTGCGGCCGGATCGCGCCGCCCGCGTCGATCGCACCGGAGCCACACGGCCGCGCTGCTGGCGTGGCGCATCGACCGTGACCGGAGGCAATTCGCTGCTCGATCTCGGCCGCTCCGCGCCGGACGGACTCTGCGCCAGTGCCGGCGTGTCCGTGAACGCCATCGCAGCGAAGCCACAAATCGTCACAAGGGCGAGTCCCCACTCGCTCTTTGGCTTGAATTCCATCGCCAGATCCCCCGTCGCGGAACGCCCGCAGACTCAGGGGATTGAGTGCAAGAATTGCGAAGCTCACGCCTTTGCGATTGCGCAAAAACTCTTTGATCTGTTGTCGACAAGCTCCAGATCGCCACCGAGACGTTCCGCGCAGCACACGCTCCGCTGGATTGGTGCACAGGCTGCAAACGGTCGGCCTACTACATTGAATTATTTATTCTAATTCGGTGGACGACAGCGGCTGGGGGCGTATCCGAAGTGCTTGCGAAACGCGGTCGCGAAGTTGGCGGGGTTGCCGTAGCCCGCGAGATAAGCCGCCTCGTTGATCGATACGCCCTGCTCGATGATCGCTTCGCGCGCCGATTCGAGCCGACGCGTCCGCAGATATTCGGAGGCGCTGACGCCAAACACCCGTCGAAAGTGGGTGTTGAAGGAGCGGCGGCTGATGCCTGCCTCGCGCGCCAATTGGGAGACTTTCCACGGACGCCGCAGATCGGCGTCGATCGCATCGCGGATCGCGCGCAGCCGCCGCTGCTTGTGGTCGCCGGCCATCTCCATGCTCGCGCGCTTGCCCGCGATCGATATGACCCGCGCGAGGATTTCCATGGCATGCGCGGACAGCAGCAGTTCTTCCGCGCGTCCATCGAGCGTCGGAGACAGCATTTCGGTTGCCATGGCAAGAATACGTGGCGGCGCCTTCAGCGTGACCACGAATTCATCCGATTCCGCCGAGGAAAACAGCTCGAGGAACTCGCGCTGCAGACCGAGGCGATCGATCGATGCCTTGGGAAACGCCAGGCCAGCGGCGAACATGCGCCCGCCGCCGGACGTCTCGCCAGTCCAGAGCAGCGGCTTTCGCAAGGCCATCACGACAATCGAATTTTCCGAGTAGCGGAACCGCGTGACATCGCGCTGCGGACCTCCCTGCCCTGCGCCCTTCAACACGATGGTGACGAACAGGCCGGCCTTGATCACGCCTTCGCTGCGTATCATGCGATCAAGGATGAAATTGTTTCGCTGGAACAGGCAGCCGGGAAATTCGAGCCATCGCGCGGTCTCCGCGAAGTCGTCCTCCCTTGATGCACCCTCGGAATCGAGGACGCGGAACTGATCGAAGATGCGATGATAGATCTGCATCACGCCCTTTGCCTGGAGCCGGCCCGCGAACCTTAAGTCTATCTGCCTCTCAACCGTTGCCGAGGCAATTAGAACGCTTTCAAAGTGCCGCGCTGTGTCCGCAGTCGGTAGGATGGGGAGGGCGCGGCGAAATCCATCGCGATGGAGCAAGCGGCGCGAATGATGGGTTTCGCTGCGCTCTACCCATCCTACGATTGTCGTCCCCGCGAAAGCGGGGACCCATAACCACAGGGAGGTGTTGTGGCGCGAGCAAGCGGTTGCAGCGGAGCACACCACATAGGCCTGTGGTTGATGGGGTGGACGGCCCCCTACGGCATCAGTTGTGCCAGAATGAGGTTGTCGAAATCTCAAACGAGGGAGCCGTCCGTGACGCAGATTATCCGCATTGGAATGGATACGTCGAAGCATATTTTTCAGTTGCATGGGGTTGATGCGGCCGAGAAGGTGGTGTTGCGCAAGCGGCTGTCGCGCAAGCAGGTGCTGGAGTATTTCGCCAAGTTGCCGCCGACGGTGATCGGGCTGGAGGCTTGCGGGGCTTCGCAATATTGGGCGCGGGAGCTTTCCAAGCTCGGCCACGAGGTGAAGCTGATGGCCCCGCAACTGGTGAAGCCCTACGTGCAGCGGAACAAGAACGACGGGCGGGATGCGGAAGGATTGTGTGAAGCCATGGGGCGGCCGCGCATGCGCTTTGTGCCGGTCAAGACGGCCGAGCAACAGGCCGCGCTGATGCTGACGGGGATCCGCGACGGACTGATCGCCCGGCGCACCCAGCTGAGCAATGCGATCCGCGGCTACGCTGCCGAGTTCGGCCTGATCGCAGCCAAGGGGGTGGACAAGATCGAGCCGCTGTTGGCGC